>JAUVIX010000027.1 GCA_030592565.1 Chlorobiota bacterium | reverse complement strand
GGTAACCGAAAAGTTTTTTGCCAGCGGAATAGAAATTACCAATGCCAAAGCTGTTCCCAAACGAGCAATAGACATCTGCATTCCCATTGCAAGTGCCAATTCCTTACCTTTAAACCATCTAACAACAGCCTTAGAAATGGTTATTCCAATTGCTTCAGTACCAACCCCAAAAATAGCAAAACCAAGAGAAGACCATAAAACCTGCGTCTTCATAGCACCCAGCAGAGGAATATTAACAACTGCACCTTCAGGAAATTGATGTTTAACTGCCCAGTAGTTTAAAGCAGTACCCAAAAACATAACTATTGTAGCGCCAAGTCCGGTTTTTCTAACACCCAATTTATCAAGTATAAACCCACTAAAAATAAGCATAAACAGAAATACATTAAACCAGGCATATGCTGAAGTATAGGTTCCGAAATCCTCGCTATTCCATCCGAGGATACTTTCAAGCATTGGCTTAATAGAGGATAGCGCATAGTTAAAATAGTATGCACCAAAAATTGATAACGAAGCCAAAATTAACGCTGTCCAGCGGGCTTTAGTTGATTCCCTTAAAGATTGTTTTATTTTTTCTGTCATAATTTAAAATTTTTTGATTTTTTTTTAAAGGGCAAATATATAACTTTTATCACTGTTGTGACGAAATGTTCAAATCTTATTTTTATATCAGGAAATAATATGAACCAACTTTTTTGTTTCGAAGAAAGGTTCTTTAAAATAACGGCTTAAAGGATAAATATTTACCTGCATCATTAACTCTGAGATTTCGGATTTAACATCACCACCCTTTAAATACAGAATGCCATTTTGTAAGGAATTAATATTTTTTTTAAGAATACTTTTGCGCACCCATTTATAAAAAACCGGCAGGGAGGTAACTGCTCTGCTAACAACAAAGTCAAATTTCCCATCAACATCTTCGGCCCTTATTTTTTCAAATGTAACATTTTTAAGCTCCAGCTCATTCACAACCTCTTCAACAACCTTTATTTTTTTGCCGATGGAGTCGATAAGGTGAAAATTGGATTCAGGAAACATAATAGCAAGTGGAATGCCGGGAAAGCCACCACCGGAACCAACATCCAGCACCGTTGTTCCTGATTTAAACTCAATTACTTTTGCAATTCCCAAAGAATGCAGTATATGTCTTTCATAGAGTTTGTCAATATCCTTTCGTGAAATAACATTTATTTTGCTGTTCCATTCAGTATATAATGGTTTAAGCATTTTAAATCTTTCTATTTGAGCAAAATTTAGGTCTGGAAAATATTTTTTTATTAAATCCATAATGAATAATCCGGGTCAAAGGTAAGGAAATGATTGAAGAGCTAAAAATCAAATATACTAATTTACTTTGGAAGGGTCTAATCAATTAATCGAGATATTTCTCCACTTTGGAATACAAAACCTGAATATTGAACCTTTTCCTTCTTCACTCTCAACTGACATTCTACCGCCATTTTTCTCCACATAATCTTTACAAAGCAGTAACCCCAATCCTGAGCCGGTTTCATTTTCCGTTCCTTTGGTGGCAATATGTGCCTCAGGATCAAAAATCTTTTTTATGTCCCCGGCTGATATACCGACACCGGTATCCTCAACTGATATACTAACCTTATCTCCTTCAGCGCTTACTTTTGCTAGCACCTGCCCTCCCCTGCCAGTAAACTTTATTGCATTGTAAATTAAGTTTCTAAGCACTGTAATCATCATAATTTCATCGGCAAATGCTACAACATCGTCAGATATATCAAATTGCAAATCAATATCTTTCTGTATGGCAGTTCCTTTTAGCAAATTAATATTTTCAAGAATAAGATTCTTAACATTTATTCTTATTGGATTAAAGTCCAGTTCGTTTTTTCTGATTCTTGACCAGAACAGAAAGCTATCAATCATCTCATTCATTGAGTCAGCTGAATTTCTCACATTCGACAATAATTTATGGGATGTCTCCTCATCAAATAAATCGGGGTCGCTGGTAAGAGCATCCATAAGTACCTTAATATTACCAATCGGACCTTTAAGCCCATGTGCAAGCATTTCATATAGATGATTACCCTTTAGTGAGGATAAACTTTCATCATTTTTAGACACTACAGGATGAGTAATATGCTCTGGCTCATTGCTGACTTCCTTCATCTTAGCACTATTATTGCCATTATTTTCCTCATTAGCAGGCTTAACGTTAAGGTTATCATTGTTATATGTAACAATAGCCATCTGGGCAAGGTCAATCAACCTATCCCTGGCATATTCAAATTCCGAATGCCTGTTGATTTTAAAGGATGAAGAGGTCATATCAATGTAAGGTTTTGGAGAAACACCATTATATCTAAAAATAACCTTACCGTTCTCTTTATTGATATAATTTCTGAGCAAATCCAGAAAATCGCTCTGCCCATTAATTCCAAAAGTCATTTTATTAAAGATAACAAGAATTAATTCATCCGTATTACGAATTATTTGTTCTGCCAGCTCTAATGAAGCTGCTTCAATCATTTTTAATTCATTACCATTAAATGAGAAATACTTGAGTGAATTTGAAATTACATACCTGAAATGGCTATCTGTATCAATTATTAAAACCTTACAAATGCAGTTATCAAATGCAGTTGTATTACTGGAATTTAATTCCGAAATTTGTTTAGTTTTATTATCTTTTATATTTCCTGAATTCACAATAAATAATTCTCAATTAAATAGGACAGCATCACTTATGCAAACTTTGTACCAAGCGCACTCCAACCACTAACAATCAACATTTTATAAAAGCAGCATAAAAACTTTTCAGATTTCAGTTATACGAAACCGGATAATTCACTAATACTTTTGACATAAAATCATATATTATAAAAATATCAAATATTATTTTTTATATCTTTGGGCTTCACAAAATCACAAAATCAACAGAATAAAGAAAGCTACCATCTCCATATTTCTGTTTTTTATTTCGACCTGTGTTTATTCAGGTTATTATAACATCCTCGGGGCACGCTCAGGGGGGCTTGGAAGAAGTTCTGTTGCCCTGTCAGGCTTTTGGGCTGGATTCAATAATCAGGCCGGATTAGCTGACTATAACAAACTTGCAGCAGGTATATATTACGAAAATCGCTTTATTGTAAAGGAGATGAGACTGGCGGCTGGAGGGTTTATTCTTCCGACTAATTCAGGTAATTTCGGAGTTAGCCTTACATATTTTGGATACTCAAATTATAATGAGAAGAAAATCGGGCTTGGATACGGTCGAAAATTCGGAAAATCATTTTCTGCTGGTGTGCATCTCGACTATTTATCAACATATATTGAAGAAGATTATGGCAAAAAAGATATAATCACCTTTGAACTTGGATTCAAAGCATCGATTGGTGAAAATATTGAAATTGCCGGCCATCTGTTCAATCCAATTCCGGTATATGTTCAGAAAGAGTCTTACGACAGAATTCCAACTGTTTTTACTATTGGTGCCAGCTACCATATTTCAAAGGAGCTATTTATAACACTTGAAGCAGAAAAAGACTCCGAATTCAAACCACTAATTAGAGGAGGTGTTGAATATCAGATTATTAATCAGGTTGCAGCCAGAATTGGATATTCGACACTTCCATCACAAACAGGGAGTACAAAATTCAGTATTGCTTCATTATACACTTTTGGATTTAGCTTGAATTTCGATAAATTTGATATCGATTTTTCATCATCATATCATAATGTATTGGGTTGGTCGCCTTCAATTACTGCTATTTTTAAATTTAATTAATGTGAATAGAGAGAATCATATCACCGGATACTTAATAAAGTTTTTTTTCGTCATATCCATTTTCCTCATTTCCACACATAACCTCACCTTTGCTCAGGAGCCTGAAAAGCAAGTAAGAACTGATGAAACCGATCTTATTGACAAGGTTGAAAATATTGCAGAAAATAGCGATGTCTCGCTTGATTATACTGAACTTCTCTCTGACATTAAGTATTACAAGGACAATCCGCTCAACCTCAATTCAGCCACAGCCGATGATTTAAAAAAGCTCATTTTTCTTAACAACATTCAGATTTATAACATCCTGGCTTATAGAGAAAATTATGGGAATTTTGTCTCCGTTTATGAGCTTCAGGGAATTGACGGTCTTGACAAAGAAATAATTTCAAAAATTCTACCCTACATTACAATCGAGCCGGTAAAATCATCATATAAACCAACTGTCGGGAATATTATTAAATCTTTGAGGAATGAAGTTTTTATACGATACCAAAGAGTACTACAGGAACAAGCAGGCTACTCTTCAGTCAGCGATGCAGCACTCTATCAAAATCCAAATTCTTATTATCTTGGGAGTCCTGATAAGGTTTATGTCAGATATGGGTTGAATTACCACAACAAAATACGTCTTGGACTTACAATGGAAAAAGATGCGGGGGAGCCATTTCTAAAAAGCAAAATAAATGATTCCATTGCAAGGTTACCGGGGATGAAGGCACCTAATGGATTTGACTTTTATAGTGTTCATCTTAGTATTGCAGATTTTGGTCACCTGAAAGCGCTCACAGTTGGTAATTACCAACTCAAATTCGGGCAGGGGCTTACGATGTGGACAGGGCTTGCATTTGGAAAATCATCAGATGCAACAAACATTGAAAGATTCGCATCAGGTGTCAGGCCATATACATCAACAGACGAAAACGGCTATTTGTCGGGAGTTGCCTCCACATTCAGACTCGGACAATTTGATATCACGGGCTTTTATTCAAGTAATATGATTGATGCAGGAATTAGCGAAAGAGATACAATGCCAGATAGTGAGAGTATAGCAAGCTCCATTCCCGAAACAGGATATCATCGAACTCCTTCTGAAATCAGGAAAAAGAATGCCCTTAATCTAAAAGCTTATGGTGGCAATCTCACATTTCGGACTAACAGATTAAAATTAGGACTAACAGCATTCACTACTCACTTAAGCTACCCTGTTCTGAAAGACCATTCAACATATAATAAATTTGATTTTAAAGGATCGCAGATTTTCAATACCGGAGTTGATTTCAATTACATAATGCGAAAAGTCAATATATATGGAGAAGTATCATACAGCGATAACGGTTCAATTGCCCAGCTCTATGGCATTACAGCATATCCTCATAATCGCATATACATATCTCTGTTATACAGAAACTTTCCAAAAGATTATCATAACCTTTTTAGTAATGCCTTCTCAGAGTCGGGCCACACGTTTAATGAGCAGGGGTTTTATTCGGGAGTTAATTTATTGCTTCACAAAAAATGGACTTTATCAGCATATATTGATAATTTCAGATTTCCCTGGCTACGCTATCGAATAAACAGCCCTTCAACAGGAAACGACAATCTTGTTCAATTGAATTACAGCCCATCACGCTATGTCTCAATGTATTTCAGATTCAAACAGAAAAATAAGCAATTAAACACTTCGGATGATGATATAAGGCAACCATATATAATCAACACAAAAAAAACGTCATTCAGGTATAATATTCAGTACCGGATATCACCTTCTATCGTTATGAAAGAGAGAATTGAATATTTACTTTACAAGGAAAGTGGTATTTATAAAGGCACCGGGTATCTTGTTTATCACGATATTGCCTGGAGACCGAAAAAAGGAAAGTTATCTGTAGTCTTAAGATATGCTTTGTTTGATACAGATTCATACGACGAACGTATATATGCTTATGAAAACGATGTACTTTATGCTTTTTCAATACCGGCATATTACTACAAAGGAAGCCGTTTTATAGTATTACTAAAGTTTGAACCCGCCAGATATGTTACTCTGTGGCTAAGGTTTACAAATACATATTTCAGCAATAAACAGATTATTGGCACAGGTCTGGATCAGATAGATGGTAATAACAGGTCGGAAATTAAAGTCCAGGCTAGGATTAGATTCTGAGACCTTTGCACGGCGAAATATTTGATTCTAATTAAAAAAGCCGTGACACTTACACATCACGGCTTTTTTATTATCCCAGATCGCTATCAAGAAAACGAATCTTTGCCTTAAGCAATGCCACTTCGGCTTTAGCTTTTTCAATTTTCGTTTCAAACTCCTGCTTAAGCAATGAAGCTTTCTTCGAGGCTGCGAAGAATCCAAGATTGTTTTCCCAGAGATTTATCTCATCCTCAAGCTTTTTGCACTTATTAACAAGGAAATGACGTTCATTATTCAGAATTCGCCTTTTGTCAGGATTATTATCCATATTTTCAAAACGCTGCTTGTAGTTTATCGTTTGAATTTCAGCCTGACTTATCTTCAGTTTATCTAGCATTTTATTGATAGCTTTTCTAAACTCAGACTGAAGATGCTCTTTATCTTTCATCGGCACATGTCCTATACCAGTCCACTCACGTTGAAACTCCTTTATGCTATTCAGGTTTTCATTTTTATCATCTCCAAGCTCACAATTCTCAACCTTTTTAATGAGTTCTTCCTTCAACTTTTTATTGTCCGCCTCATGCTTATCAATGTTTTTAAAGAAATCTGATTTCCTGTTAAAGAAAGTATCACATGCTTGCCTAAACCGCTTCCAAATTTTATCAGAATGCTTACGAGGAACAGGTCCTATTGCTTTCCATTCTTTCTGGAGATTAATAAGGTCATGAGTTGTCTTTCTCCAATCAGAACTATCTATCATGCTCTCGGCCTGAGCGCAAATATCAAGTTTTAAATTATAATTATAAACCTGCTCCTCTTTTATTTTTTGAAAAAACTCCTTTTTATTGGAAAAAAATGTATCAAGAGAAGTTTTAAACCTATCCCATACTTCATCATTATTTTTTCATGGAGCTCGTCCAATCGACTTCCAGACTTTTAGAAGTTCAGAAATCTTATCTGTTACTGTCTGCCATTCTTTTATTGTATTCTGCTCCAAATTCAAAATTTCTTCGGCCTTTTCACAAAGAGCATTTTTGGCAAGAAGATTATTTTTCTGGTCATCCTGGAGTTGATTATAATGTTCACGACGACGCTCATTTATTTTTTCAGTTGTTGCCTTAAAACGTTCCCAAATTTCATCATTCTTATCCTGTGGAACAGGGCCTACCTCTTTCCATTTATGATGAAGAGTTTGAAGTTCTTTAAATGATTTTAATATACATGTTTCAAGAAGCAGCTCCTCGGCCTTTTCGCAAAGATCAATTTTAGCCTCAAGATTTTTCTTCATATCCAAATCCCTAAGCTCCTTATTCATTTTTACCTTATCGAAAAACTTCTCAACAAAGAAATGATAGTTTTGCCATAAGTTATTCACTTCTGACTTAGGCACCATACCTATTTCACGCCACTTCTCCTGCAAGGTTTTGAATTCGTCATAGGTCTTCTTAAGAGACTCTTCCGAATCGATCAGGGTTTTAAGCTCTTCAAGTATAACTTTTTTGGCTTCCAGATTTTGCTGTTTAAGCTTTTCCTGTTCCTCAAGAAATTTCTTTCTGTTTGTTCGATATATTGCAAATGCCGTGTTATAGTGCTTTTCAACTTCATCTACTACCTTTTCGGATTCTTCAGCAGCACCTTCGCCATCACCATCAACCTCGGCAACAACATCAAGTTTTTTGTTCTGCTCCTCTTTATTAATCTTATGATAGGCAACCTTAATTAAGGCAATTTTCTTTTTTATCTTAATAACATCCTCATCCACGACTGTTTCTTCCAGAATAGCAACAAGTTCTTCCCGTGTTTTTCCATCATAATCCTCCTCCACATCCTCGTGCTCCTCATCCAAATCATCATCTTCATTATCTGAATTAGTATCCTGGCCTTCGTCTTTATCTTCAACAACTGCCTTCTCTATCTTCTTGCCAGGCTCTTTAACTAACTCTTCTTGCTTATCAGCAGTCTCAGTTTGTTCATCTGTAGTTTCCACTACCTTTTCTTCAACTATTGTTTTTTCACCAGCTTTAACTTCCTCTATTTTAGCTTTCTCTGCTTTAGCTTTCTTTTTTCCATCTTCAGGTGCTTTATCATCCAACACTGCCTTTTCCTTCGTTTTTTTCACCGTCTTTTTCGTCTTTGAAGTTGCAGGCTTTTTTGAAGCCTTTTTCTCAACTTTTTCATTTTTTTTACTTTTTTCCATTTCCTTTTCGGATTTATCAGATTTTTCTTCTACATTTTCATCTGTTGTTTCAACAGATTTAGAATTCTCCTCCTGGTGTTGAATTTCAACATTTTCAGGATTTTGATTGAGTTGATCTTTTGTTTCCATAAATAAACTAATTCACATAGTGTTGTAAGAACAACAATTAATTGAAATTACATAGCATACATTAACTAAAGGCTGCAAATATATAAATTATTTAATTCAAAGCTAGTTTTATACCAATTATTCTAAAGGCTTTTTATTAAATATCAGATAACCAATATTTATATTGAAATAAAAAGGATCTTCAGTACCTTCATAATAATTAAACGACATACTTACTGGGCCAAAAGGCGCATGGTAAACCAGGCATCCTGAACCGATATAATTCCGGGAGGAGAACTTAGCTCCAAAGTAGCCATCACCTTTGTCATCCTTAAGTATCTCCTGATATGGCTGAAAAATATAAGCCTCAGCCCTTACATCAAAACTCTTTAAGACATTAAAAATAGCTTTCAGTCCTAAACCTCCATAATTATATGCTCTGTACTGAGTGAGAAAAATTGTTGACATCTGAGGTACAGGTTGAAAGCTTGAGGCCTCTAATAATGAAGCTGTATAGTTGTTAAAGAGTGGATGGTTACTGATTACAACCTCGGCATAAAATCCCAAAGTAAATATCCCTGAATTAAGGAAATAGCTATCGAAGGATACTTTTAATTGAGCCCATTTTTGATAATTTTTTGCTTCTGCTGTGTCGGCCACTGTTGATCCTGGTATAGTATGCTCCAGTCCTCCAACGAATCTCCCACAAACTTTAAAGGCTGAGCCCTTTGTAGCAAACTGCCTTCTATTAAAAGAATTTGATTCTATAGCAATAGCCGGACTATAGAAGTCAAAATATGTAATATCTGCTGTATCTGTCCTGCTGAACTGATTTGTCTGATAATATTTGAATTTCTGCCTGCCTGTAGCAATGGAAACTCCTAATCTGCTATGTTGGCTAACCGGTGTTCCAATCGAAAATCGCCCATAACTATCATTCTCAACAAGATAATTCGGTTTTTCATCCTCAAAGAAGTATGTATTTGTATTAAAATAATTCCATCCGTTTAGAGTATATGAAGCCTGAATTGAAACAGGCAACTTACCTGGAATGCCATAAACTACCCTCGCGTGACCTGAATTATGAAATCTCCCAAGATAAGCATTCCCGGTCAGGCTTAAACTTTTCTTTGCCCAATAAATATATTGTAACTGGAAAAATATTTCATTAGTAGCTTGCGACGAAACAAGTCCTCCCAATTCTGCTGTTACCTTGTAACCCCTTTTTACATTCAATTCAACATCATATTTTTTTGTCGAATCATTAAAGATTAACTTTGGGTACACATACTCAACATTCTCATCAGCAATCAACTTTTGATACTTTTTCTTCAGCCTTTTGAGGATAAGCGAATCCGGCTGTTCATTAAACTCATTATTTATTTTTTCCTTATTAATAGATAAAAGTTTTTCAACATAGACCTGTTGCTTCGGTGTAACACCGGTTATCTTTAAACCCATCACATCAAGTGGAGGTATCTTTGCTCTAAAAGCTTCTCTTTCCAATGCTTTAATTTCCGGAGAGACTTTTCTTTTAACAAACTTTTGAATTTCAGGAATATGTCTGATTGTAGCCACATAGCCACTATCAATAAACTCATTAGTATGACTAAAATCAGTAACGCTAACAGTTAAAGTTTTCGGGCTAATAATTATTCCTTTTCCTTCCTCTAACTCTTCGCTTGTATTCTTCATTAGCATTGACTGAATCTGTGAAACAAGGTCATCCTCTTCTGGTGGACCATAAGGAGAGGCTGCTTTAATTCCTATAATGTAATCAGGGGAAAAATCCTGTTCCATTATATCAATCGGAAAATTATTATACATACCCCCGTCAAACATCAACTTACCATCAATCTTTATCGGTTTAAAATAAAACGGGAATGTTGCAGAAGCTCTTACAGCTTGACTCAAATCTCCGTTTTTAATTATGAAAGGTTTGCTCTCAGAAACATCAGCTACAACACATCTGAAAGGCACCATCAGGCTGTCAAAATTATAATTTGCAGCAGCACTTGCACCAGAAAAATATTCCATAAATCCAAGATCCAACTCATAGGGAATAATAATATTTGCGGGTATCTTTATCCTGAAAGACGAGTCGAAACTAAGACGGAAACTTTGCCATGAAGCATTTGGATCCGGTTGATTATAAAAATAACTGTATTCATTTCCAACATCACCATCTATCCATTTGTCCAATTCACTATTGCTGATTAGCTTCTCAATTTCATCCGGAGAATATCCACTGGCATACAGCGCTCCCACAATTGCCCCCATCGATGTGCCGGCAATATAATCAATTGGTATATTATTCTCTTCCAAAGCTCTTAAAGCTCCAATATGAGCAACACCTTTTGCTCCACCACCACTTAACACAAGGCCGACTTTTTGGGCATACAAAGACCCGGTTAAGAATACTAAACCGGCAATTATTATTATATGTCTTAATAGTAGTTTCACTGAATTAAAAACAAAACGTTAAATATTTCAGGTTATTGAGAGATCACAAAAATAACCTCTTTTACTTAAAGACAAGAGTTTTTTAATAAGGTTTCTTTTATCCTGAAATTATTAAGAAAGAAGAAATTGATAGAATGATGATTTAAGCACGTTTGACAATTTCCAGATAATCCTCTGTTTTGTCAAGTTCCTCAAAATATTTCGACAAAGATAAATTCATTAATTCTAATAATTTGCATTTTTTTTATTCCAACATTGTATAAAAATACCAAATCTCACAACCACCTAACTCTTCACCTCAATCCTGCAAGGTTGCCTCCCATCATATATAAACCCTACGCCCTCGGGTCACTCTTCAGAGGAAGCTTTGCCAATTTTTCAACAGTTAAGGTTGCAAACCCAAATTCCTGGGTTATTTCGCCAAACATCAAATAGAGACCTTTGCCTTTGAAAGGGTAGTTCTTTAACGAGTTAGGAAAATGGACCGTGTCAAAAAACTCACCTTTCGCGTCGAAAAAAGTACCGAAATGCATCCACTCTTTCTTCACTGTCTTTACATATTTCAGGGTTACGAGATGCCCTACCAGCCTAACTTTCTTCCCGACATTGTGAATCATCTCTTTTGCCATAAGCTCTCCTCTGAATTCCGTTTTTAGTAAATCGAAATATGGAAGAGTAACAGGAAAGCCAAGCAATTCAATCTCATCATAAGCATCTTCAACGCTACTGTGTTCTAGTTTTGGCAAGGTGAATTGTTTTGGCGGAGTGTAGAAAAGAGACTTGTCGTTTTTGGGGATATTCTTATTTATAAGCAAATGAACCTCCCATAAAAGCTCTGCCTTGGATTTGGCTGTAAATCTGAAAGCATTTGCCCTTATCAGAATAATGAGTTGCTCAAGTCCAACAGGAACGCGCAAGATAAAATCTTCCAGGCTACGAAACCTCCCGTTGCACTCACGCTCAGCCTGAATTTGCCTGCCGGTTTTTTTTTCAAAATTTGCGATATGAATAAAGCCTATATAAATGCTTTTCCCTTTAATGGTTGTCAGGAATTTACTGTTGTTCACGCATGGAAGTTCTATATTTGCTCCCTGCCGCCGGGCTTCATTAAAATAGACCCATGTATGGTAAAATCCACCGAAATTATTAATCACAGCAGTAATAAATTCAAGTGGAAACCAGGCTTTCAGATAAAGGCTCTGAAAGCTTTCGACAGCATAAGATGCAGAATGGGCTTTTGAAAAAGAGTATCCTGCAAAAGATTCAATTTGCCTCCACACCTCTTTCGTTAATGTATCGGGATAACCTTTAGCTCTGCAATTGCTAAAAAATTTCTCCACAATATGCATCATCTCTGTATTACCCCTGTATTTTCCACTCATTGCCCGTCGCAACACATCGGCGTCGGCAAGGTCGAGACCGGCAAAATGATGACAAACTTTCAGCACATCTTCCTGATAAACCATCACACCGAAAGTCTCTTTAAGCTGATCTTTCATAACAGGATGAAGGTATTCTATTTTGCCGGGATTGTGAAACCGTTTGATATATTCCTTCATCATTCCTGAACGGGCCACTCCCGGACGGATTATAGAACTGGCTGCTACCAAAGTAAGATAATTATCACAATGCAACTTCTTCAGTAACCCGCGCATTGCAGGACTCTCGATGTAAAAACAGCCGATAGTCTCTCCTCTTTTCAATTGCTGCTTTACCCGTTTATCTTTTTTAAATTTGTCAACATTGTGCACATCAACTTTAATACCCCTGTTTCTGAGAATTATCTCAGCCGCATCACGAATATGTCCAATTCCGCGCTGACTAAGGATATCAAGTTTCTCAAATCCAATGCCTTCGGCAACATACATACCCCATTGTGTCGTAAGAAAACCTTTTGGTGGCAGATCAAGAGCGGTATAATATGTTACAGGCTTTTCGGAAATCAGAATTCCACCTGCGTGTATGCTTCGCAGATTAGGGAATCCGGCAAGCTGCTCCGACATCTTAAATATTTTTTCTGTTATTAGGTTCCGGTTTGTATCTGCCTGCGGATTTTCAACCAAAGCATCAATTTCAACCTTAGGCAGGCCGTGCACCTTTCCAAGTTCCCTGAAGATTGATCTTTTTTTGAAAGTGGATGTGGCTCCAAGAAGTGCAATGTGCTCGTGACCGTATCGCTTGAAGATATAGTCCTGCACCTCCTCTCGCTCGCGCCACGAATAATCAATATCAAAATCAGGCGGACTTGTACGTTTTGGATTAATAAAACGCTCAAAGTAAAGGTTTAAGTCAATAGGGTCAACATCAGTGATTTTCAAACAGTAGGCAACAACACTATTTGCGCCACTACCTCTCCCAACGTGATAAAATCCCCTCGACATTGAGTAGCGTATAATATCCCAGGTAATAAGAAAATATGCACAAAAACCCAACTTAAAAATTATCCCCAACTCCTTTTCAACACGCTCACGGGCCACTTTATCTTGTCTCCCATAGCGACATTCAAGTCCATCAAAAGCCAGCTTACGAAGGAGAATTTTGTCATCTTCAATATTTCCGGTGAACGCTCTTTTATTTTTTAATGTGTTAAAATCAAAATATATTTCGCACCGATTGATCAGCTTTTCCGTATTTCTGACTATTTCAGGATATCTTTCGTAATATTTTAACAACTTGTCAGTAGGCATCATCACTTCTGACTTATGTGCAACCATCTCAGGTGTAAGCTTGCTAATAAGATTATTGTTATCAACTGCTCGCAAATTTTTATGAAGTTCATATCCCGTATCATCATTAAAGGTAACAGGCTGCCTGATAACGAGTTTCGAAATATCTTTCAGGTAATCAGATGTGAACAATTTCAAGACCTCAAATGACCTGACACCGATAAATTCATTCTCTGCAAGCCTATCGGCACTACTGCTCCCAAAAGGATAAATTACAAAAACGTTGTCCAGTTTTGGAGCAGTTTCGGGATACTACTTTTTGTTGAGATTATGAAATGTGACAAAATCATTCACTTCTTTGAACCCTTCATTATCACGGGCTATTAAGATGTAGAGGTGCTTGTTTCCGTTTCGTATTTCAATTCCTGCTATGGGCTTAATCCCATTTTTGCGACACTGCTTCACAAAAGATATCATTCCCATTGAATTATTGATGTCGGTCAAAGCTAAAGCATCAACATTATGCTCCCTGGCTGTCTCTATCAATTTTTCAATTGACAATGTGCCGTAACGTAAGCTGTAGTATGAATGGCAATTTATGTACATACATTTTTGAATCTAATTTTTATCCATCCCAACCTGTTAGGTTTTTCTGCGCCTTGTCCCTCACACAAACCTAACAGGTTGGTCAACGCATAACACATAACTCATAACTCCAGTCTCTCACCCGAAAACCTGCAAGGTTCACCTCACACACAAGCCCCGACGCAGACCTTACAGGTTAGCCATTTAACGCATAACTCTTAAATCACCGCCCTCCTAATAGCATCACTTCCAAATCTCAGTCTTATCTTGTCCATTGTCTGATACAAGCTTGTCATCTCCGGCGTATCTTCAAACATATTCAGTTGCTGCGAACCTTGTACAAGATGGCTAAATTTAACACCTATCAGCCTCACGAGCATCCTGCGATGATACAGCCTCTTGAAAAGCCCTAGGGTAGTATCAATAAGAATGTGATCAAAAGCTGTATAAGGAATGTGCTTCTGCAAAGTATGGGTATCAAAATTGGAATACCTTATTTTTACAGTAACACAAGAGGTAAGCTTTTGCTTTTTCCGCAACTGAAAAGTAATTTTTTCGACCATACTTATAAGCAGATTTCGTAGCATCGTCACATCAATGGTATCCGTTTCAAAAGTCCGCTCCGTGCCTATTGACTTCCGCTCAGAATATTGCCTTACCGGAGTCATATCAATCCCATTGGCCTTTTTCCAGATCACAATTCCGTTCTTTCCCATCACACGGCTCATCATATCGGGTGGCACCTGCCTCAATGTTTTAATGTCGGATATGCCCATCGACCGCAGCAGATGATAAGTCTTATTTCCTATCATCGGTATTTTTTTTATTGATAATGGGTTCAAAAAAGGCTGCACCCCCATTTGCGATACCTGTAGCAGTCCGTTTGGCTTGGCCTCTCCTGTTGCAATTTTTGAGACCGTTTTATTTACTGAAACTCCGAAAGATATTGGCAGGCCTGTCTCCTTAATAATCCGTTGCCTCAACTCCTGCGACCATTTCAGGTTTCCAAAAAAGCGGTCCATTCCCGTTATGTCAAGATAATGCTCATCAATAGAGGCCTTTTCGTAAACCGGAGCCTGTTCGGCAACTATTTCAGTTACGTTTTTTGAATATTTGCTGTACTGATCCATATCACCACGAATCACGACAGCGTGATCGCAAAGAGTACGAGCAAATTTCATTGGCATAGCCGAATGCACACCAAACTGCCGCGCTTCATAGCTACACGATGCCACTACTCCCCGGTCGGAAGTACCACCAATAATCACGGGCTTCCCAATCAAAGAATTGTTGTTCAAACGCTCAACAGACACGAAAAAGGTGTCAAGGTCGAGATGCACTATGCAACGGTTTTTAGTGTTCATTTACTTAAGTGCCTGGCCCGGATAAACCGGAAATTTAAAATTTCATCAAAAAAAAATCAAAAAATACTTGACATTTAAAAAATTAGTATTACTTTTGATTAGTTTTTAATCATAAAAGCGATTACAATATAATCATTTTATTTTAAACACGAAGAATATTTTAATATGAATTTTACAAACAAATCACTACAATACTATTTATCAACTAAATACAGATGCTATGAATAATTACGAAAATTTAGAGATTTATAAAATAGCTTTCAATCTTGCCATAAATGTTTACCGTTTCAATATGGTTTTACCCCGTCAGGAGTTAATGAGGCATGGTAATAATCTAAGAAGAGTATCGGTCAGGATAAAAGACCTGATTGTCGAAAGCCATACCGTCAGAGAAAACGAAAAGCAGTCAGCCGGATTACTCAGGCAGGGATTCAACGCTTGTGATGATGCATTGACGCTACTTCAAAAGATAAAAGGAACACATTTTAAAGAAAAAACCTCCAACGAACTGATTAGAGGCTATTTAAAACTCAAAAACAAAATTGCGGAACAGATAAGAGAGGTTGAGAGTAACTCTCCCGAATTAAGTTTACCATATACAGAGTCATTCGTATTAGAAACAGAAAACCATCAATAATATGTATTTCAGCAGTAATATCAAATTTCTAAGAAAAAGAAAAGGACGCACACAGGATGACGTTGCCTTTGCCCTAAACATGAAGCGTTCAACCCTCAGCGGTTACGAAAACAATGTGGCCAGACCAGGCGTGGGAGTTCTGATGGCTTTCTCCGATTATTTCAAAATCGCAATCGACACTCTTGTTAAGATTAACCTTGCAGAGCTACCCGAAAGCCAGTTAACTCAGCTTGAAAGAGGTTACGATGTTTTCATTAATGGTGGTAATATCAGAATACTTGCAACTACAGTTGACAACGAAAACGAAGATAATATTGAACTTGTAAATGAAAAAGCAAAAGCCGGATATACCTGCGGATTTGCCGACCCTGAATATATTAAAGTACTGCCAACATTTAAACTTCCTTTTCTGTCGAAAGAACGCAAATACCGCACTTTTCAAATTTCCGGTGATTCAATGCTGCCAATCCCTGACAAATCGTGGGTAACAGGCGAATACATCGAAAACTGGAATTACATAAAAGACGGGCAGCCTTGTATTGTCATCACTCTTGATGAAGGAATTGTTTTCAAAGTTGTGGAGAATAAAATTGAAAAGGATGGTCAGCTACACCTACACTCTCTAAACAAAATTTACGAACCTTATGAGATTAGCGTTAAGGATATAAAAGAGATATGGAAATTTGTAAATTTTATCAGTTCTGAAATACCTGAAGCAAATACTGAAAAAGATGACATTGCACAGGAAGTCAGGGCACTGAGAAAAGAGGTGAAAGCTATACAGATGAAGTTGGAGATATAGTGGGCTAACCTGCAAGGTTTGCGAGGTGGCCTGAGGGAAAAATGAACCTTGTAGGTTTTGGTGAAAGGGTTCAAGGTATAATGTTCAATGTTTGTTGCAATTTGCAGTTTTTTATAGGCAAGGAACAATGGAAGATTGGATTTTTTTACTGATCTGTGAATCTGTGGCTACTTAGACCGAACTTTTTAATAAAAACAAATATTTGTACTCAATTATAGACATAGAAACAACAGGTCTTGGTCCTAAAAACGGTAAAATTACCGAGATAGCCATTTTTGTGCATAATGGGAAAAAGGTTGTAGATGAATTCATCACACTGATTAATCCTGAAGCAAAGATTCCTT
>JAUVIX010000264.1 GCA_030592565.1 Chlorobiota bacterium | reverse complement strand
GCGTGCAAAAAACAAGAAAAGGCTTTTAATTCAGGTTGGTATTCTGACGCGCGCCCCCCTTATGCTAATTTTCTTTTTTCCTGATAGCCAGGAAGCTGTCACTGCCACTCCGATTTATCATTATGTTTTTTTAGGAATATTTTTCATTTACTATTTTGGGAATGCTATTATTTATCCTTTGATAAATCTATTTTTGAAGAACCGGTATGAACATCAGAATTTCGGAAAATTATATGGTTATGCTTCATCGGTAAACAAAATTGTGATGCTTGTTGCTACTTTCTTCTACGGGATGTTCCTGGATTTTGACAATTATTCTTTCAGATATGTTTTTCCTGTGATAGCAATACTCGGAATTTTATCGACCTGGTTGCTTTCATTTATTCAATACGCAAGCCTTGAATTAAAAAATAGAAAACAGGGTTTTATAAAGTCGGTTAAAAATTCAGTATTAACTATGACCGGCATTCTGAGAAACAACAAACCATACACTCATTTTGAGATTGGGTTTATGTTTTACGGATTTTCATTTATGATCACTGTAACAGTAATAACTATTTTCTTTGATAGGACTCTGCATCTGAATTATTCGAGTGTTGCTTTTTACAAAAACTCCTACAATATTCTTGCTATTATTCTGCTTCCATATACCGGGAAATTGCTTGGCAAGATGGATCCCCGCAAATTTGCTGCTATTACATTTGCTTCGCTTATGTTATATATTTTTTTTGTTATGTTGACTGAGTTTTTTCCTGCTCATATTGAAATTGCCGGTGTTGAGGTTTACCTGATGCTGTTTATTGCATTTTTGTTTTATGGAATATTTGCAGCAACAATGGCTTTGCTGTGGTTCATAGGCTCAGCATATTTCTGCAAACCCGAAGATGCCGGGGATTATCAATCGGTTCACCTGTCACTGACAGCTACGCGTGCTACATTTGCCCCGCTGCTGGGTGTGTTCTTTTATGAAATTATGGGATTTGCGGGTACTTTTATTATTGCGATTCTTTCGTTACTTATTGGTATAGGTGTGATGTATCGGTCGTATTCCAGGGAGAAGGGATTGGGATAGGTTTGATGTCAAAAGTTCAAAGTTTAAAGTTCGAAGTTTCAGATCAGCAGCCGGTAATTTTTAAGCTGCAATCATACTTTACTAATTCAACCTTTCGGGACTCTTTCGCTCGGCTTCCCTTGACCCAAAAGGTTTACGGTTCAGCCGATTGTCAGTTTTGCAAGATAGTGGAAGTCGTTTGCGTACAAAAGTTCGTAATTATAACCTGCCTTTTCTGCATAATGTGATAATGTCGAATAATCAATAAATATCCATTTGAAAGGCTCGCCCTTAGATCCTTTATATTCAACCTGGTATATAACCTTGCCGTAGTACTCTCCTGTTAGAGGTATTCTGTAAGAGCCATCCTGTTCTTCAAACAAATATAAAAGGTCAGATGAATCCAGCAGAATTTGCCCATCAGGATTTAATAAATCTTTAGCCTGATTCAGGAATCTCTCCAAGCCCGCAAAATCAATGGTGAAACCTATTCCGTTCATTAACATAAGTAATGTATCAAACTTATCTCCCTTATATTTTATAATGTCGGAATGGACAATATTATTAATTCCCATTTTTTTCATTATGTCAACAAATCCCTGCTTAATATCAAGTGCAACCACATCGAGACCGAGATTCTGCAAAATGAGGGAGTGACATCCTGCACCTGCTCCAATATCCAGTATTTTGCCTTTACATTCAGCAAGAGCTATTTGCTCAAGTTGAGGCATTTCATCATAGCTTCTAAAAAAGTACTTAACCGGCATCTTCTCCGAAAACTCAGTATTAACATAAACTATAAGTTCAGCATTAACTTCCCCGTTAAGGTAATCATAAAATGCCTGTTCAAATGGGTCTTTAAATTGTATCATGTTCTTCCTACAATTTTTCTCCGCAATATTTGCAATATTTAGCATCATCATCGTGATTATCTGCATTGCAGTTACCGCAAACCTGGGTATTGGTATTTGAGACTTTTGATATTTCAGATGTGATAATTCCTGTAGGGACAGCTATTATTGCATAACCTGTAATCATGATTATGGATGCCAGCATTTGCCCGGGAACTGTTTGTGGCGTGATATCTCCATATCCAACGGTTGTTAATGTAACTATTGCCCAGTAAATACTTCTTGGAATGCTGGTAAAGCCATTTTCCGGGCCTTCAATAAGGTACATAACAGAACCCATAATTATTACCAGTGTTATAACCACTTCAAGAAATATAATTATTTTGTGCCTGCTTCTTTTTAAGGCAATTGTCAGTGTCTTGGATGCACTTACAAACCTTACAAGCTTTAGAACTCTAAAAACCCTGAGAAGCCTGAGAATGCGAATAACCAGTAAGAAATGAGAGCCTGTAAGTACTATGCTCAAATATGTTGGTAAGATAGCCAGGAGGTCTATTATACCATAAAAACTGAAAATATATTTTGATGGTTGTTTTGTTGATAATATTCTTAGTATATATTCAATCGTAAAAATTATTGTAAAAAAACATTCTGCATAATATAAAAATTTACCAGATTGTTGGTTAATAGACGGTACGCTATCAAGTAAAACAACGATAACGCTAAGGATAATAAAAATAAAAAGAGCAATATCAAATGCCTTTCCTGTTTTTGTGTCAGCCTCAAATAGTACCTCATGAAGCTTCTTTCGCCATTCCGGGAATTCCTTATTTGGTTTTTCTTTTGCCATTTCAATCTATTGATGAAAAATGCAAAAATAAATATTTATTATTTAACAAAATATTTTATGGTGGATATTGAGTCTTTTTTTACTTTTGTCTCTTAAATTAGCCCTTACATGCATTCAAAATCTGCCGGAGTAAGCTTTTTCTTGCTGCTGTTATTATTTTCCATAACAGTTGTAAGTCAGAATGCTCTTATTCTGGAAAAGTGTAATCACAGGAGAAATTACAAGTATAAAGTCGATAATAAGATTATTCTTGAGCTTAAAAATCAAGAGGTTATTTCAGGGATTATTACCAGGATCGAAGATTCAACAATAGTTCTTGACGGCCTGAATAATATAAATATTAGTGAAATTCAATTCGTAATACGGAAACGACATGGGTTTTATCAGATGTGGAACCTCTTCTTTTTAAAAATCGGGTTGGGGTATTTTGCAATAACAACAATAAACCGCACGATAAGAGACGAGCAGCCAATTTTTAATACTACGAATATGATCATTGTGGGAAGTGCTGCAATAATAGGAATTGTTGGTAAGCTTCTTTATGTAAAAAAGTATCAGATTGATAATATTCATTGGAGAGTATATACCCTCATTCATTTTGACCTGCCAATAATTGGGAAATCAAATTTTTAGTAAGTTCTCATCGAAAACTTTATGAGTCTTACCCTTTTCCCTTCTTTTTTGCAGGAGGGGCAATGATGGTGTCCGTCGGTGTATTCCAGACCACATTCCGGACAGCGGTAGTGGGTAATTTTTAATGTATCTTTTGGTTGCGACCCTAAAACATATAGAAGCCCTGAGATAGGAGTAAGGAACAGGCTTATCAGAAGTGTTTTTCTCCCTCCGACTTCACGCATCGACCCAAAACGTGCTACTGATGCAGATACAAATAGATATGCTGTTGTAAGTATCAGTAGGTAGTCAAAATCTATTTGATGAAATAAATACATTGTTGCATTGTGTTGATTATTATTGTAGAACGGATTGGAATACAAAAGGTTTCAGTGTTTTAGAATACTATGTAAGCAAAATATTTCATTGCTATAAATGGTAAAAGCTGCCAAATACAGTATTTATAATAATGTTAATACTGGATTTTAATTTTGAAATCGTGCTTTATAAATTCACAAAGAATATTTATCTGTCTGGATTAATCACAGATGTCGTAAAAATGTTAACCAATATAGAAATTGAATATACCAGATAATGCCGAATATTCTTAAAATTTATTATATTTGTACAATTATAAACCCTTAAATTTAGATCTTATGAAAAAATCTGTAAAAATCTTTTCTCTGTTTCTGTTTATTGTTTGTATAAATACGACAATTAATGCCCAGCTAAAACTATGGGGGACCCAACCCTATGGCGGCAATACAGAGGCTGGAAATGTCTTTGAATTTAATCTCAATGAAAATGAATATGATGTTGTTTATGAGTTCTACAAATATAATGGTGAGCGACCGCGATACTGTACAATTTTAGCCGATAACAATAAATTATATGGTTTTGCTTATGGAGGTTTTGGCAATTTCGGCAGCATCATCTATGAATATGACCCTGAAACTAATGTTTTTAAGATTGTCCACGATTTCTTTGATCCGGTGAGTTACACAAGTTGCTCTGCCAATGAAGGATATCTTCTCCAAGCCTCTGATGGTAAACTATATGGCTATACACAAAACTGTGGAGAACATTATGATGGACAGTTGTTTGTCTATGATATCGATAGTGATGAGTTTCAGGTTAAGGTTGAATTTGAATCTGCAACAAAGGGTGAAAGACCTATAGGAGGCCTATTTGAAGCTGTTGACGGAAGACTATATGGTGTTACTTATGAAGGTGGAAGTTTTGGTTTTGGTGTCCTGTTTGTTTACGATCCGGCAATAAATATGTATGCTGTACTAAAACATTTTAACGGTATCACACTAGGCGCAAACCCTCTATACGGAGTGATCCAGGCCTCGAATGGTTTATTCTACGGCATGACTCCTTTAGGTGGTGCAATGGACAACGGAATCCTCTATCAATATGATATTGGGTCGAATAACATTACCATTCTGCACGAATTTAATAATGCCATGGATGGAGGAAAACCCAATGGTGGACTAATGCAAGCTTCAGATGGAAACCTTTATGGAATGATGGGCGAAGGAGGAGCATTTGGGTACGGGGGTATCTTCCAATATGACATTAGTCAAAGCCAGTTCATTAAAGAAATTGACTTCAATGAAACTAATGGAAGTTATCCAACTGGAAGTCTTATTGAATTTGAGGGCTTCCTCTATGGAATGACACCAGATGGCGGAATTTCAAGCAAAGGCATATTGTTTCGTTATGACTATGTCAACGACCAGATCTATAAACTACTCGACTTCTATGGCGTAGATTATGGTGAATATCCCGTTGGCAGCCTTACTGTTGGTTCTGAAGGAACTCTTTTCGGACAAACCAACATGGGAGGCAGTTATCCAACCTCCGGGATTATGTTTGAATATGATCCCACCACAAATAATTTCACAAAACGATTTGACTTCGGAAGTGCGGAAAATGGATCTAACCCTTTTGGCAGCCTGATATTGGCTGATGATGGATACGTTTATGGTACCGGCTATATAGATGGCGAACTGTATTCCGGAACAATATTCAGGATTGACCCCTCAAACCGTCAGTTTGAATCAATATATAATTTTGATTGGCTAAATACGGGTGGTGCTGGTAAAGGTGGTGTAATGCAAGCATCAAATGGAATGTTGTACGGGCTGGCAGCAGGAGGAACATATCATAACGGGGTATTATATGTATTCAACCCATCTACATTCAACTTAACAGTATTGCATCATTTTGAGGAAGTGCAAAGCGGTTATCTGGCTGGAGCTAAAGGAAAAGTGTTGGAAGCTGATAATGGTAAACTTTATGGTGTTGCTCAAATGGG
>JAUVIX010000059.1 GCA_030592565.1 Chlorobiota bacterium | reverse complement strand
ATTACAGCAACATCGACTGTTGTTACTGCTGAGCCGGGTGTATATAGTGTAACCTACAGAGCAAATGATAAATCGGGTAATTTTATTGCAGCAGAGCGCACAGTCAATGTTATCTTTTGTAAATAGAGATCACCCTGTTTATTAATATTCTCAATTAAATGAATTTTCTGAAAAGAAGTGGAGGTGGTGCCTATTCAGTTCTGCTGTTACGACTTACTGTAGCATTGATATTCTTATCAGTTTCACGTATTCTGATTTATTTTTTTAATGTGGGAATGTTCCCGGGTCTGGATCTTCCAGACTTTGGTGTACTGTTAATTGCCGGCTTACGTTTCGACTTATTTACACTTGCTGCAGTCAATATACCTTATATTATTCTCCTCTCTTTTCCTTGCAAATATAAATATACTAAATTTAATAGGACTATCAGTGATATCTTATTCTATTCGCTGAATATCATTGCTTTTGCCGTTAATTTTATTGATCTAATTTACTTCAGGTTTACTTTAAAAAGGACGACCTGGGATGTTTTCGACTTTCTGGATAAAAATGCGGACGAGGTTGTTTCTCTATTACCTGATTTTATCAGTGATTTTTGGTTTCCGTCTATTCTGTTTGTGTTTTTTTCTGTTGCTTTTGTCATAATATCCTCACAATTGAAACTCAACCTGAACTATTCTAGTAATTATGGCAGAAAACAATTTTTGACGGACAGTTTGAAGGCTATTATTATTGGTCTATTTACTACAGTTGCAATCAGAGGTGGAATTCAGGATAAACCTATAAATATTATTAATGCCGGTGAATATACTAAACCAATGTATTTTCCTATTGTGGTTAATACTCCTTTTACATTGCTTAAAACGATTGATGAATCGGCCTTGCAGGAGGTTAATTATTTTAAGGATGAAGCAGAGTTGGATAGAATATTTAATCCTGTAATAACAGTTAATCAGACAAAGAAATTCAGAAGATTAAATATTTTTATAATTATTCTCGAAAGCTTTTCGGCTGAACAAAGTGCGTATCTTAACCCTGACCTTGAAAACGGGAATTATGTCGGCTATACTCCTGTGCTGGATTCATTGATGAAGCATAGTCTTGTATTTCACGGATTTGCAAACGGCACCAGGTCAATCGAAGGGATTCCGGCTATAATTTCAAGTATTCCTGCATTGCTTAAGACACCATATCTTTCATCTCCTTATGTGGGAAACAGTATCAACTCCATTGCAGGGATGTTGAAGGAGATGGGGTATTCAACCGCCTTTTTTCATGGGGGAACAAACGGGACAATGGGGTTTGAAGCATATTCGAAAATTGCCGGTTTTGACAATTATTATGGTCGAAAAGAGTACAATAACGAAGATGATTATGATGGCAACTGGGGTATCTTTGATGAACCTTTCCTGCAATATACGGCACAAAAGCTTGATGATGTTGAAAAGCCTTTCTGCTCTGCTGTCTTTACCTTATCATCGCATCACCCGTTTACAATTCCTGAAAAATATAAAGGAAAATTCAGAAAAGGTCCAAGCCCGATACAGGAGAGCATAATGTATGCTGATTATTCGCTTGGTAAATTCTTTGAAACAGTATCAAAATATTCCTGGTTCGACAGTACACTTTTTATCCTGACTGCTGATCACACGTCACTTGTTTATCACACCGAGCTTAGAAATTCGCTGGGACAATATGAAATACCGATAGTCTTTTATCAGCCGGGAAAATGGAAAGATACTATTAGTCCGGAGATTGCACAACAAACAGATATTATGCCGTCGGTACTTGATTATTTGAATTATAGCAAAGACTACATTGCCTTTGGCCGAAGCATCTTTGATACAACTAATCCTGATTTTGCAATATCATATTCGAATGGAATATATCAGTTAATAAAAGATGACTATCTTTACCAGTTTAATGGAGAAAAGGATGTCGCTTTGTTTAATTATCGCAAAGACAGACTTCTCAAGTGGAATATTTTAAACAAAAAACCGGCGATTGCTTTAAGAATGAATAGTTTTTCAAAGGCTGTTATTCAGCAATTTAATAACAGGGTGGTTTACGATAAGCTGATCATTAAATAGGGAATATATGACAAAGAAGAGCATTATATTTATTGTTAATCCTATTTCGGGAATTACCGGGCCAAAAAGAAAAGAGAACGCTATAAATAATTGGGTTGATAAATCTAAATTTGATTATCGGATAGAATATACCCAATATGCAGGCCATGCAACAGAAATTAGTGCTGAAGAGGTTAGGAATGGAACAGATATTATTGTAGCAGTTGGAGGCGATGGCTCTGTTAATGAAATTTCTAAGGAGCTTATCAATTCCAATTCTGTTTTGGGTATAGTGCCTGCCGGCTCCGGGAATGGACTGGCTCATCATCTCAGAATCCCCATAAATCTCAGAAGAGCCATTGAAGTTATCAATAAGGGTAATACGCTAAAAATGGATACGGGTAAAGTGAATGACAAGGTGTTTGTTAGTCTTGCCGGTATTGGATTTGACGGGTTGGTTGCTGCAAAATATGCAAACTCGAAAATCAGGGGATTCTTGTCATATCTTAAAATTGCAACAGAAGAATATACAAAATACAGACCTAAAAAATATATTATTGAAATAAATGGCAGAACAATAAAGCAAAGGGCCCTGTTTATTATTTTTGCCAACTCTAATCAGTTTGGGTATAATGTACCAATTGCTCCAGAAGCGAGAGTTGATGATGGACTGCTGGATGTTGTAATATCTCAGAAGCCGTTGATAATGGAGATGCCTTTTCTTGCCGGCCTGATGTATTGGCGAAAAATTGATAAATCGAAGTATGTTGAAATTATTCGCACATCGGAAGTAACTGTGAAATCAATAAAGAAAAGATGGGTCAATATTGATGGTGAGGCAATTAAAATGAATAAAAAGATAGAGATCAAAGTGGTTCCTCATTCTCTTAATATTATTGTGCCTTAGAATTTTTTATCCATAATTCATTATCATCAATTTTCTTAAAGAATGAGTAGTGGTTTCTTATATAGTTGTCGATTAACGGCAATCTTTCCTGACTGGTCAAGTCGTCTATTGCATTTGTCCAGAAGTCGTTTTTGTAAAGAATGATTTTCACATTACTGTTTTCCAAATCATTTATAACACGCTCCTGATAAAATTCCGGCATAGCAAACCAAACAACAGAAAATGCAGTTGGAGCAGGTTTATTGATAAAATAATACCAAATAGCCTCAGAGGTCATTGTGAAAAAGTTTTCATTCTCATCAAGATTGTTGTTTAAAAAATTAATTGTGTTTTTATAATTACCAGGGATAAAATGGGAATCCTCTGTATGATAGGGGAAGTTTGTTGCAAATAAACCATTGTTATATATCCTGTAAGAACCTGTAATTATTATAAGGAAGCCAGCAGTTATTGTGATAATGATAGTCAACTTTTTAAGTGGTTTTTTCTTATGAAAGTAAGGCTGCAAGTAATATTTGGTAAAGATATAGATTACAAGCAAATAGCTCATTGTTGATGAGTAGATTACATGCGACCAGTCTGAACGCCCTAAAGCACTTCTGAAAAATAATACTGATAATAAAAGAAGAAATATTTCAATCAGATGAGATTTCAAATAGACCTCCATAGAAAGTAAAAAAGACTTTCTTTTTAAGTACTCATTCAAAAAAGTGTAAACAATCCAAAACAAGTTCAAGGCAATTATTGCCACAGGGAGTAAAAATTTCAATGTCCAGAAAGGATAGACTATTCCATCCATCAACTCCTTATATCTTGGTATTTTCAGAAAGACAAAATCGAAAAATGAAGCATAATCCCATTTCAGTAAAAAACCCATTAATAGAAATGCTAAAATAAGTCCGGTAACAGAGGATAGAACGTACTGTTTGGTATGTCCCTTCTTCCTAAAGAAGAAAAACATCACCGGAGAAATTAGCAGGAATGTTCCAAAAAGATAAAATCCTCTGTCAATGGAATATATAAAGGAAGCTAAAGAGAGAAATGAGAATAGAAACTGAATAAACCCGAATTTGACTTTTGAAAAAGGAGCTTCACTTTGGATTAGCCGGTTCAATGCCAGAAATAAAATAATGAACAAAAAAGTAGTAACGTCTCGCGGAGGTATCAGAATAAAATGCAGGTAAACTGTACCGGTCAACAGGATAAAAGCTATAACTGTATATAAATAATCATTTCGGAAAAGTTTTAGAAGCATAAGAAACAGAAGGATGAAAGACAAGACCTTAATCATTGATTGCAATGTTCTGGATGCTCCAATTGACTGGCCAAATAGTTGAAAAGCAATTACTGAGCGCAAAGGATCCTGAAAAACACCATGGACAAAGATGATCTCCTTATAGGGAATTTCATCTGCCATATATGAAATGGCAGTGCCCAATGTTTCTCCTTCATGAAACGAATCTACAACATCTCCGCTTCCATGATAGGTTTGGATATTCAGTGAAACAATTATGACTAAGATTATGGAGACAGGAAGCAAGAGATTCATTACAGTTTTGCTCTTAACAAAAGTAACATCATTGTTAACCTCTTTTGCAGTCGTGCTTTGAGTAAGTATTTTGCCTTTGAAAAAAAAGAATGAAGCAAGTAGTAATATAGATGGTAGTGATACTATGGTGATAAATTTCAAAATATCGTTTCCAGGGTTATACTTTTGTTGTGCTAACTGCCCGACAATATTCCAGGGGTTTTCAAATGGCAATGCAATTCTATCAGAAACAAGTAATGAGAGGATTATCCCGGCAATGAATATTCCGGCCAAAAATAAATATTTTATAATCTCATTATTTCTCTTCATGATACTCCTGATCAGCATTAACCTGCCAGATATTTTCTTTTGATTTGATGTCTGCCATAATATTTTCAACTGCTGTCATCGCCGTAAGCATTGAGTGGTCAGCATTGTTATATTTGTGCATTCCGTTTCTTCCAATCAAAAACAGATTCTCAATTTTGTCAGTAAAGTCTCTGATAATATAAAAATCATCATAAGTGCCAAAGTAAGCCGGATATGTTTTCGGCATCCTGATAACAGTAGAATCCAGGACATCTTCCTTTTCAATAATGTCAATCTTTGACAACTCATCTATGGCAAACTTTGCAAAATCATCATCTGATTTACTCCACAGCTCGTCCCCTTCATTACAAAAATACTCCAGTCCAATCCACACATTATTCGGGTCTTTCACCATATATGGACTCCAGTTGTTGAATATCTGTAATCTGCCAAGTTTAACATCCCGCTCCTGAATATATATCCAGTTGTCAGGGACAATATTATTAATTGTTTTGATTTTAGTTGTGTTGGCGATTTTCATCTTTTTCAGAAGAACACCCACCGTAATAAAATCGCGATAGATAAGACCCTCTGCAACTTTTTGAACAGATTTAGACACTTCTGGTTTCATTGAGCTAATAAGTTCTTTAACGGGCATTGTTGAAAACAAAAAGTCGCAGTTATGCTTTGAAATGCTTTTTGTTTCATCATTTTTACAATGAACACCTGAAATTACTCCTGCATAAATGTCAATTCCGACAACTCTGCTCTTCATATATATCTTACCTCCTTTTGCTTCTATTTGTCTTGCAACCTCTTCCCATAACTGACCCGGACCCAGTTTTGGATAGGTAAATTGTTCAATTAAAGAAGTTTCTGTTTTCTTTTGTCCAAGTGAACTGTCTTTTGAAAACGAGCTTTTAACTGCATGGAGTAGTGCCTTGCTAACAGAAAGTCCTTTAATCCGTTGTGCTCCCCATTCAGGCTTGATTTTGCTGCAAGGTACGCCCCAAACTTTTTCGGTATAATTTTTAAAAAACAATAGATAAAGCTCTTTGCCAAACCTGTTGATCAGGAAATCTTCAAGCGATTTTTCATTTCTGACAGGAAACAGCCTGGCTTTAATATAGCTCATTCCGATTTTAAAAGTCCTTACTATCCCAAGATTTTGAAAGGTATTCCATTTTAGTGATATTGGATAATCGAAAAAAGAGCGTAGGAAAAATATTCTGGAAATACGCTCTCTGATCAACATTACGAGGTCATCTTTTTCAGGATCGGGAGCATTTTGTATTGTTGAAGTTGTGACATCCCTGTGCAGAATAAGATCATCTTTGGCAGGCTTTCCCTGCAGGGGCAGTATGTTTTGCCACCAGTCCATAACTCTGTCAGATTTTGAAAAGAACCGATGGCCACCGATATCAATACGATTTCCTTTATAGTTAACTGTTTTTGATATTCCGCCAATATCGGAAGACATCTCAAAAATAATCGGTTTAATATCCGTCTTCTCAAGGAGCTCGTAAGCAGCAGTTAGTCCGGCAGGGCCGGCTCCAATAATTATTGCAGTTCGTTGATCCATTTGTTAAATCGGTGCTATATGTTGAGAGTTCTGTTCTTAAAGTGACAAAAGTAGTAAAGTTTTAATACCGTCTTTAGTGGTTGTTAGATTTTATAATTTTCATTAAATCTCCTTACTAATTTCCAAAAAGAAATCAGCCCAGTCAATTTTGCCATAGCCATTTCCTTGCCTGATGAATATTAATCTTTTTGCAGGATAGACAAAGATATATTGTCCCAAAATTCCTTTTGCAAAGAATGCTCCGTTTTCCAAAACACGCCATTGGCAAGTGTAGGGATAACCTTGCGAATCACGCGAGTCGTTGATTATTGAGGTACTACGCTCTACCCATTTCTCAGGAACAATCTGCTTTCCATTCCAGCTTCCTTTGTTAAGATACAACCTTCCGAATTTGGCGTAATCAATTGATCTGCTGTTCAGACAGCAGTTTGCCTTGAATACCTGGTGCTCCTTACTGTCAACACTCCACGAAGCATCATATTGCATCTCTATGGGCTTCCACAGTTTTTGTTCTATATACTTGTTAAGTTTTGTATTTGTGGCTCGTTCGACAATTAACCCCAGCAGAATAGTGTTCACACTCTGATAGTTGTATTTTATTCCGGGTTCATATTCAACTTTTAGTTTGCCGATATATTTCAGCAGATTTGTGCCATAATAGTATTTTGGCATATCGGCAAATGGACTTGCATAGCTTTCTGTAAACTTTATCCCCGAACGCATATTAAGCAGGTTTTCAATGGTGATTTTGTCGAATCCTTGGTTAACAAGTTCAGGAATATATTTCGTTATGGGTTCATTAGTGCTGTAAATATAACCTTCTTCGATTGCAATACCGACAAGTGCAGAGACAAAAGACTTGGATGCTGAAAAGGTTGTTATCACAGAAGAGTCGCAATATCTAGAAAAATAGTTTTCGTAAAGAATAGTATCGTTCCGAATTACAATAAATGAGACACATTTTTTATTCTCCAAAAAGTTGTCAAAATTATCGAACTTGTTATCAGGATTGTACTTTTCAGGTATTTGAAAGTTTTTATTTCCGGCTAACCTATCGAAATAAAAAGTGGTTTCGCCTTTTTCTATTTCAAGATAAGGAAATTTATTTGAGTCATTAAGATCGGCAAAATTCCACCAGAAAAACCGGCCTACATAACAGGATGAAAGTTGTATAAGGGACAATATTAAAACCATTGAATAAATGAACCTTTTTATGGTTCTGTTTGAGTTTTTTGTTTGCCCGGCCATTTTTTATTTTTCACAAAATTTCAGCTACGAAAGTAATAAATATATCAAAATGGAATTTCAAATATTACTTTAGTTCCTGTTGCCTCATCCCTGTCGTTTTTCAAATCAATAATATTCATTAAAATCTTTCTCTTGAACTTTTTATTCTGAACCTTGATTCGATCCCTTGTTATGACAGTAGCCAGTGATTCGTGATTCTTGTCATACTTCATAAGAATTTCCTGTGCCTTTTCCCGGCCTATGCCGTCATCTTCCACCTCGTAAAAAATTTTACTTTCATTTAATTTGAAGCGAACATAGATATTTCCTTTTATTTCTTTATGTTTGATGCCGTGCTCAATAGCATTTTCAATGAAAGGTTGGGCCAGCATAGGCGGGATGAACATATTTTCAGGATCAATATTCTCATCCACCTCAATTGTATAATCAAACTTCTCAGGGAAACGTATTTTTTGCAACTCCAGATAATCTTCGATGGTATTTAGCTCATCTTCAAGCGTGATTTGATCGCGGAGGGAATTGTTAAGGATGCTACGGACCAGGTCAGAAAAGCGCGATAGGTAAATGCTTGCTCTGGTATCGTCCTGCTTGACGATAAAATTCTGGATGCTGGCCAGTGAGTTGAAAATGAAGTGGGGGTTCATTTGTGAGCGCAAGAGACGCTGCTTTAACTGTAGTTTTTCCTGGTCGGCCCGAAGGCGCTGTTGCCTGAAAAAGAGTATAACCAGAAACAGGATAAAAAGTAAAATTATGATGGTGCCAAAAAGTATCAGCCTGTTGTTTCTCAGTTGTGAATCCTTGAGGCTATTGTCTTTTTCGAGCAGCACAAGTTGTTGCTCATACCTCTCTGTTTGGAAACGGGCCTGTAGTTTCCTTTCTTCTATGTTGGCCGTGATAACATTAAATGAATCCTGATAAGCTGCACACAGTTCATGGTTTTCCAATGCAGGAATGGCTTCACCCATAGCTTTGTAAACCTTGTAGAATCGCCTGTAATTCCGGTACATTTGCCGATAGTATAGTTGGAAGGCCTCTGCCTGGCTCATCTCGAAAAATTGCTGGTATCCCGAGTAAACCTCCTGTTGATAGGCATCGGTTTTTCCCATCAGCGTTTGATGGTACATTTTTGTGGACATAATTATTGCGTCCCTGTAGTAATATAGTGCCGAATCGTATATCTTTTGTGATAGAAACACATCTCCAAGATAGCAGGCATCTGAAGAAGAATAAAAAAATGATCTGTTCTTCTTATTAATAATCAAACTCTGGCGCAGTAGCGGTAGTGCTGAATCAGGATTTCCCAACTTATTCAACAGCCTGCCAATTTCCCTTTCGTAACCGGTATGCTTAGGTAGTGGTTTGTCTCTGTTTTGAGGAAGATCTTTTCGTATTTCATAAGTGGTTTTGAGTGCTGAATCGTATTCACCTGCAAAATTATAGGTCTCGGCCATGGACTCTACAAACGTACGGTGAATATAAACTGGAATTTCCAATTGTTTACTTAATTCGATATAGTTTTTGAAATATTTAATGGATTCATCATAATCTGCTTTATCGCGATATACAATCGCTGTCAATCCTGTTATTATAACCATTTCGAATGGGGTTGCCAGCAGATTGCCATTTCTCTCTTCCTGTTCCGCGAGCAGCTCGAGTTTATTCGCGTAAAAAATACTCCGCTCAAAATCTTCCATGTCGTAATTTAGTTTTGACAGATCTACACAAAGCTCAAAAATCTTTCGCTTACTCCCGAGTTCCTCAAATATGCTTAGGGCTTTTTGAAGGTGATACACCGCCTGGCTATATTCCCCTCTCAAGCCATAAGCATTTCCCATATTCCTTAAGGCAAAAGCTTTCTCACATCTATTGTCATATTTTTCAGCTAATTGAAGTGACTTTTCTGCATAGTAGAAAGCAGAATCGGCACGGAAGATGGAATGGTAAAACGCCAGTTCGTTATAAACATGCATCTTATCTTTTTCATTGGCATCCTGAAGCTTTGGGTAAATACTATCGGTACTATGTCCCAGAAATTTCAGGTAAAGTTGTGCATTGGCAGGCTGAATAAAAAAACTGCTGTTTATGAAAACAAGTAATATGAAAATAATAGGCCTCATAACTTCATTTTTTTTTAAAAGTAAACTGGTTAATTTTTCAATTTTCCAACACTTCATTCACCCCTTCGCCTCCTCGATTCATTCACCCCTTCGCTCCTTCATCCTTTCGCCCTTTCTCCCCCTCACTTTCCTGCAATTTTTTCAAACAATTCCAACAGGCGTTCACGACCACGGGTGGAAACCGGGATTTTATTTCCGTTTCTCATCACTACATTACCTCCATCCTGTTTTTCAAAACGTTTGATGTGTTTAAGATTGATCAGGTGTGAGCGATGTACCCTGAAGAATCCAGAGTCGGACAGCAGATCATCATATTCTTTAAGGATTCTGGAAACAATGATTTTTTCATTATCCATGGTTTCAAATATGGTATAGTTGCCATCCGATTCACAATGAATAATATCCATTGTATCCACGATATAAATATTTTCCTGTGTTTTCAGGATGATAGTTTTATTCTGCTTATCCGGATTCTTAAGGTTCTCATTCAGGGTATTTAATTGAGTATTGAATGAATGTTGTACCATCTGCCCGGTTCGTTTTACAGCTTCAGCCAATTTTTCAGGATTGACGGGTTTGAGTATATAGTCGATGGCGCTGAAGCCAAAAGCCTGGATAGCATATTTTTCGTAAGCAGTAACAAAAATGATCCTGAAATCAATATTCTCAAAATGGTTGAGCAGGTCGAAGGCGGTTCCATCACCCAGTCTTATGTCTAACAAAACCAGATCCGGAACTTTCTCACGGATCGCCCTGATACCGGAAGCAACACTCTCCGCTTCACCAACTACCTTTACCTCTGGGCAAAACTTATGTAAAAGGTGTTTCAAAGTTTCCCTGATATGAGGTTCATCATCAATTATGAGGGTGCGAAGCATTCTTGTTTTAAAAATATTTTTTGTAAAAGTAAACATAAGTGATGATATTTCAAATTTTAAACTAACCTTTTGATGCGTACCAATGACAACTATTGCATAAACGGTTGTATTTTAGAAAACTCCAAAACACAAATGATAAATAACAAATAAATCTCAATTCAAAAAAAAACAATGAATAAAACGTCGTCGTATTTTTGAAATTTCAATAATTAAAATTTGGAATTTATTTGAAATTTGAATTTTATTATTTGTGATTTTCATTGTCATTTTACTTTGTGTGCCTCTTTTCCGGGGTCTTGTGCCTCACTCTGTCGCAGAAGCTTTAGCGTAGGCGCCGCAATGACGTTTCATATTTATTTTATTTTAATTATTTTCTTTATTACCATTTCATTTCCAGCTTTCACTTGCAAGAAACACATCCCTGCAGGAATCTCTTTTAAGCTTATCTGAAATTCATTTTGCCCTGATTTTTCAGTATGATATTGCCAGCTTTTCAGGCAAATTCCTGTTGTGTTGTAAATGTAAATATTTATTAATCCTGAAAAGGCAGAGTTCAAACTCAAAACAGCATAATCATTTACCGGATTTGGAAAAATTTGTATATCACTTCCAATATCCACAAGTTTATCAATTTTTGTCCAGCAGGCATCTTCAACTTCTTGCTGGCTGTTGCAGCCTGGTGCATTGTTACTGATTGAAACGGTTCCGTTTGGACTGGCAAGGTATTCGCAAATACTCAAAACCGCACAAGTTGATAAGGAACTATTATTAAAAATTTTGATATTATTTATTGAACCCGAATTAACACTATCTAAGCCTGATAAACTAACCAGGTTATCATGAAACCTGACCTTCAAATCTCCTCCGATCGAAGTCAAGTTTTCCAATCCTGTAAAATCAAGCAGAGCATCATTGTTCCAAATATCAAAACTTCCTCCTATGGAAGTTAAACTATTTAAGTCTGTTAAGTTTTGTAATGAACTATTGTGCATTATCTCAAAACCCACACCGATAGTAGTTAAATTGTTTAGACCCGACAAACTATCCATAACAGGATTATTACCAATTTTTAATTCCCCTGCAATGGAATTCAAGTTTTGTAGTCCGTTCAAACCGGCCAGATTAAAATTGCTTTCAATTGTTAGATCCTCGCCGATTGAAGTGACATTATTAAGGCCGGATAAATTAACCAAACCATGATTTTGAGTAATTGATAATTCTCCTCCAATAGTAGTAACATTATTAATGCCGTTTAAACTTGTCATTGAGTTATTTCTTTCTATTATCAGGCTGTAATCAATATTATTTAAATTTACAAGTTCCGATAGGTCAGGTAAAACATCATTATACCCGATATACAAGTTGCCACCAACATTGATAAGACTTTCGAGGCCGGCCAAGCTGGTCAAGGATGCATTTCCAAAACCAGAATTGCCAAGATATCCGACATTTAAGTTCCCCCCGATTGATGTAATATTATTTAACCCTGTTAAACTTGTGAGGTTTGAATTTGAATAGATTGTCACATCCCCTTCAATGGAAGTAATATTAATGAGTCCAGATAAGCTGGTCAGGTCACTGTTCCCAGATATTACCAGGCTACTGATTTCACCCACCAGGCCTGAAAGTGATGTTATGTCAATGAGGTCATTATTTTGACGAATTTCCAAATTGTTACTGAAATTCGTCAAATTATCAAGACCGGATAGATCGGTTAGGTTATTGTTATTTGTAATAGACAGGTCACCACCGATCAAGGTCAGATTGTTAAGTCCTGAAATATCAATAAGGGATTCATTATATCCCACATAAAAGTCCCCTCCTATAGTTATCAAACTTTCCAGTCCGGTCAGGTTGGTAAGGGATGAACTTCCTGCATAATAATTACCTATTTTTAAATCCCCATTAATTGAAATTATATTGTGTAAACCGTTTAAACTGACCAGTGAATTATTTCCTCTAATCAGAACACTTCCATCAATAGAAGAAATATTTTCCAGATTACTTAAACTATTAAGTGTGTTGTTATTAATAATTTCAATTTCACTTACGTTTGTTAAGTTATTTAAGCCTGACAAATCTTCCAGCATATCATTATTAAATATAATCAGACTGCTGTCGATAGATATTATGCTTTCCAGCCCGCTTAAAGAAATCAGCCCATTATTGTCATTAATGTCCAGGTGGCCAGCTATAGACGTAATATTTTCAATCCCTGTCAAATCGATAAGTGCTGGATTATATAGAATTGAAAGATCAGCATTTATGCTTGTTAGGTTTTGGAAACCCTCAAGGTTGCATATTGATTGATTATTATAAATGGTTATATTCCCACCAATAGATGTTAAGTTGTCAAGACCAGAAAGGTTGAGTAAATATTCATTGCCGGTTACTGAAAAATCGCCACTAATGGAAGTCAGGCTTTGCAACCCACTTAGTGAAGTAAAATTGGTGCCGATCAAAGGTAAACCTATGTTGAGGTTACCTGAAATGGAGGAGATGTTATTGAAACCAGAAATTTCTGTCATGGCATTTCCGCAAAAGGAAAGATCACCCTCAACATAAGTCAGAAAGTTAAAGACATCCAGGTTATTCAGGTTATTATTGCAAATAATTGAAATGCTTCCACCAATAGAAATTAGGTTTTCAAAACCGTTAAGGTTCTCAAGCACTGGGTTTCCTGAACACCAGGGGCCACCCATCCCACCAAATATTTTACCGATAGAGAGGTCTCCCGCAATGCTAAGCAAGTTTTCAAAACCACTGATACTTTCCAAATTATCATTGCCATAAACTTCAAGGTTACCTCCGATATAAGTCAAAATACTCAAGGCATAAAGATTGGTAATATCAGTACCATAATTAACTCCAATAATTACATCCCCT
>JAUVIX010000076.1 GCA_030592565.1 Chlorobiota bacterium | reverse complement strand
GCATCCTGCTCAGGCGGAACGCATGCAGGAATGGTACTCGGTAAAAAGATATTCAATATTAACTCCGAAATTCTTGGTGTCAGCATTGAAAAAGATATGACCGGCGAAACGCCGCTGAGGGATTCTATTATTGATATCGCAAATAAAGCTGCTGTCTTATTAGATGTAAGCCAAAGGGTAAAGAATGAGGATGTAGTTTTGATTGATGGCTATAACGATGCCGGGTATGGTGTTGTAACATCTCAGGAAGTTAATGCTATTTCCGTCCTTGCCAAAAGTGAAGGGATCTTCCTTGATCCTGTTTATACGGGCAGGGCATTTGCCGGATTATTGGATTTGCTGAAAAAAGGTTATTTCCAGAAAGGCTCAAACATTGTGTTCTGGCACACAGGCGGTGCGCCTGCTAATTTCCATTATGCAGATCAGGTTTTGAAATAGCAGATCAATAAAAAAACCACTTATGATTCCATAAGTGGTTTTTTACTTTAATGAAGTATCCTATTATTTAATAACGATACGTTTTGATGTGACTCCTTTATCAGTCTCAATTTGGAACAGGTAAACGCCTGATTCAAACTGCGATGTGTTTATTTGTGTAATTTTATTTGTTACCTCAATATTGGTAACAACTTGTCCTGTAAAGTTGAAAACCTTAATACTGTTGACCCTAAATTCAGAGTTAATATTAACGACATCCTTTGCAGGATTAGGATAAATACTTATTGTTCCGGCAACCGTTTCGTCGATAGAAGTACATCCGTCCACAATAATTGGTTCAACTGCAAAATTTTCACAATTGTTTTCATCTGTGTAAATATAAGTTATATCGTGACTGCCAACTCCGGCAACAGCAGGGTCGAACCAGCCATTAGATACACCTGTTCCGGAATATTCCCCTCCTATGGGCATTCCTCCTGTAAGCTCAAAAGCAGGCCAGTTAAGACAAGCTGTTTCAAAAGGAGTTAGTGTTACTTCCGGATTGGCATTAACTGTAATGTAATCAGGCATCTCAATAGTATTATCTCCACTGCCGTCAGAAACAGTCAGCGTAACATCCCATAGGCCTGGTGTACTATAAGCTACAACCGGATTTTGGTTGGCAGAGGTTGCAGGATCACCGCCTTCAAATGTCCAATCCCAGGAAACAATGTTTCCTACAGACTCATCTGTAAACTGAACAGTTCCTTGCTCACAGAACTCAGTAATGTCGGTTGAAAAGTTAGCTGATAGTGTACTTGAAAGGCAATCCTGAATAAAAGGATCGAAGCAAGGTGCAGTTGGTGGCCAGCAAACATCGAAACTCATTTCTTTGTCCGGACATACAATGCAATAGGTTGGATATCCGAGGAAATTTTGGCCGTCAGTAACAACATCAATTGCAGCAGGCCCGCCTCCTTCTGTTCCCGCACCGTAAAAAGTAATGCCGTGCTGTTGTTTGTAGTTGTTAATTGTCTGATTGTTATCAGATGGTGAAAGGCCAATCATAATCAGCTCTTCCTGTCCACCTCCATACGTTTCATATACTCCTTCGATTAATGGAGCATATGATGTGCAACTCCCTCATGTGGTAAAAAACAGGTCAAGGAAAACCGTTTTTCCCTGATCCAAAAGATCATAAAGATTCCACGTGTTGCCATCGGAATCGGTGACGGTGAAGTCTCCCACTTCACTTTTCGTCATTACCGTTGTGTTAATGTCTTTATCTGTTCGGCATTTGTGCTGCGAAAAAGCTGCAAATGAGAACAGTAAAACCGCAATGAATAGTAATCCTTTTTTCATTTCATTTTTTTTTGTTTGTAAATGTATTTAATTATAACAATATGTACTTATATTTGACAAAATCATAGTTAATAAGGTTGTCTTCTGATTTAAAACTTTCTATATAACATAAACCGGTTTCTTTGATTTTTCAAAAACTTCTCCGATAATTGCAGTTTCAGGATATTTGGAATTTCTAAGTTCTTCGACCATTTTGTCTGCTTGATTGGATGGGGCGCAAATCAACAGTCCTCCTGACGTTTGTGCATCGAGCAGTAGCATTTTGCTATTATAATCAACAGATTCGTCAAACCGGCAGTCCTCTTCGGTAAACTCAAGGTTACGGAATGCAGCCCCAGGAATGCAGCCCATATCTATCAAATCCATTACCTTATCGATAGCAGGAACATTGGCGGCATTAATGTGAATTGAGACATTGCTGCCTTGTGCCATTTTCAGTGCATGACCTATGAGTCCGAAACCAGTGACATCGGTAGCACATTTTACTGAATATTTATTCATTATTTCTGCTCCTTTGTCGTTCAGCAGCTTCATTATTTCGATAGCTTTGTTGTAAGTTTCTGCTGCTGCAAGGTCGATTTTTTTTGCCGAGATGATAGCTCCTGTCCCAAGGGGTTTGGTTAGGATAAGTTTATCTCCGGGTGTTGCTCCCACATTTGTAATTATTCTGTCAGGATGTACTGTACCTGTTACTGCCAGACCGTATTTCGGAATGTCATCTTCGATGGTGTGCCCGCCAACAATAACGCCTCCTGCTTCTGTAACCTTATCGTGGCCGCCTCTCAATATCTCTTTCAATATTGTCATCGGAACATTTGCAGGAAATAAAACAAGGTTTAATGCAGTTAGCACTTTGCCGCCCATAGCATAAACATCACTAAGGGCATTCGCAGCCGAAATCTGGCCGAAATCATAACCATCGGAGCAGACCGGCGGAAAGAAATCAGTAGTCAGCACAAGTGCCAGGTCATCGTTAATTTTATAAACTCCTGCATCATCGTGAGTTTCAATGTCAACAAGAAGATTCTTATTTTTTGCTTTTGGCAATCCTGCCAGTGCTTTGGCCAGTTCGACAGCAGGTAATTTTGCAGAGCATCCTCCCTGATCTACCAGTTTCAATAGATCATAATTGCTGGAATTGCTGTTTATCTCTACATTCTTTAATTCCATTTTATATTTCGTTTTGAGTAATTGACAATTCAACTTTATGACGGGTTGCCCGTACAAACAATTTATTTTTTGCTGAGCTAAAAATTTAAAACTTTCCCGGCATCAAGCGTTGCATTCAAAATGTCGTAGGCATTTGAAACTCTGCCAACTGCGATATCTTTTGTTTTTTCGTAAAAGTCGAGGCAGGCACCACAGGCAAGTAGCTCAACCCCGCTTTCTTCATATTCTTTTAAAACAGGTAATACCTGAGAGCCTTTCAATACAAGAAAAACCCCTGAATTGAGGAAAATTATTTTTTTCGGCATCCGATTCATCTCTTTGAAAGTATTTAGGAATCCCGTCACAAGCATTTGCCCCAGTTCATCATTTCCCTCTCCGATTTTATTTTTTGAAAATACAAGTACAAAGTCGTTTACAGTAGGCAAGTCAACCTCGCAATAATTCTCAACTTCAACATCATCAATATTTACATCTGTCTTGTTAATTGTCAGTTCGGTGATGTTACCATCTTTTTTTTGCGTTACGGGTATGTTGTTATCGTGCAAAAAGTGCAACACATTTGATACGGAAGTGTCGTTATCAATTATAACTTTCAATGTTTCATCTTTTTCGAGCTCCTGTAATGCCCTCTTTGTTTTGATAAGCGGCATCGGGCAGGCCATTCCTTTTACGTCTATTATTTTCATGAATTAATGTTTAAATGCTCAAATAGGTTATATATTTTTCGCCATTTCCTTTCCTTTGTCAGTGAGCATTATGTAAAATGTCTCTTTATTAACCACTCCTTGTTCTATTAAAATTCCAAGAATAATTTGAATGAATTTTTTTGTGGTGTTTAGTAGTAGCCTGAACTCTTTTTCGTTTATCCCTCTTCCCTTGTCTTTAAGGTCATCTAATAAAACCTTCCTACACTTATCAACTACTGAATTATGAATATGTTCTCCCTGGTAAAAAACAAGTTTATTTTGTCTTGCCAAATACTTTAGTAACATTTTAAGTCTCTCTTTTTTGATTTTCTTCGACAAAGCCAATTCTTCAATATTTTCACTATCAGGTAAATCAATCCCTGTCTCTTTTAAAATATTTTCCAGCCAAACTAACTGCTCCTGTGTTTTAGGGTCTATTTTTACAGTATGATTTGAAAGGGCATAACTGTTTCCGACCTTTTTGATTACTCCTTCTTCCAGCATCTCCTTCATCAATACTTCAAGGTAGCCTTTACCTGCTTCATTCGTTGTAAAGCCGAACTTGCCGTAAAACTCCTTTGTATCGAAACCCTCCTCAAGTATTGGGTTTTTTTGATGTTGCTGCTCCAGAATTTCCAAAATTTTATTGTGATATTCCTTATGTATGTCATTGCTGATGAGAATCGTCTTTCCTGAAGATGTAAAAATGTAAACAGAATCGTCATTATTATTCTGACATTCTTCAATTATTTCCTTATCTGTTTTATTGAGTTTTTCTGCAACAAATCCGACAAAAACCGGAGCATTTTCTTTTTTCAACTCAATCTTTATGAGGTTGAAAAGATTGTCGCTGTTTATAGTAGCCTCAACTAGGCTATTCAAATTCTCAATAAGTTTTGGAGTTCTTTTCCGATGATGAAGAGGAGCAGTATCAACAACAATTCCACCACCAAGAGTCATATCATTTGAGGAATTCCTGATAATAAACCTGTCACTGTTTATCAGGATGGCCGGTTTCTCAAGATGAATCTGTACAATTGCTGTCTCCCCTGCTTTCAATATGTCTTTATCCAAAAGATGAATCCTGGCGGTACATTCAAAAGTCCCGGAATAGAAAATGACCTTTGACCACAATCCCGGTTCATAACTGACATCGAAAAGGGTGTATGTTGCATCAATCATAGATGTTTCTTCAATCTGTTTGTCAGACAAAACCATTCCACGTTGATAATCATCCAACTTCAAGCCTGCAAGGTTGATGGCAGCACGGTCGCCCGGAAAAACTTTTTCAGTAGGTTCGCCATGTCGTTGAATATTACGGACTTTCACTTTTTTAGTCTTACCCGGTAGTAAAAGCAGTTCTCTGCCTGTTTTTAGTTCGCCATCAAGAACTGAGCCTGTTACTACAAATCCGAGTCCTTTTATATTGAAAATCCTATCGATGTACATTCTGAAATAATCCGTACTCTTTCGCTCCTTAATTTTTGGAATAACTTCTGTTATTTTTGCGACAAGTTCGTCCATTCCTTCTCCCGTAACGGATGAGACTCCCACAACAGGGGCATCTTCAAAATTTGTTCCTTCCAGAAATTCGGCAATCTCCATTTCGGCTAGCTCTACCATTTCATCATCAACCAGATCAATCTTGGTCAGTACAACAATTCCCTGCTTAACGCCCAGCATTTCAATTATTTTCAAATGCTCAATTGTTTGAGGCATAATTCCACTGTCGGCTGCCACAACCAACAGAACAATATCAATTCCGAAAGCACCGGCAACCATTGTTTTAATAAAATCTTTATGGCCTGGCACATCAATTATTCCCACCGCTTCGCCAGAGGGTAATGTCAGGTGTGAAAAACCAAGGTTAATAGTGATACCTCTCTCTTTTTCCTCTTTGTGTGTGTCACAGTCAATATCGGTCAGTGCTTTTATTAAGGCTGTCTTTCCGTGATCTACATGGCCTGCTGTTCCAAGTATTAAGTGTTTCATCCTATTTATGGTCATTTGATTTTTTTATTACAGAATACACATCACAGATAATTTTTGCAAGCTTTCCAATCTGTTTTTCAGGTATTGTCAATAAATCAAAATAGATATCACCTTTTCGTAAAATCCCAAGGACCGGGGTTTCAGAATTCAGTAAACCATAATAGAGTTTTTCGGCAAATTCCGATTTTTTCTTGTTCGATTTGAAATCCCCATCAATTCTGACAGCAAAACTTTCGATTACCTCTCCGGGTAAAGCCCCACCACCACACTGTCCTTGCCCTATTACAATGGTTGATTCAATTCCCTGATTTTTCAATTCATTTTTCAATAATTTCGCATTTATTTTTATTTTATCCGGCTTTTTCGACATCATCCTGAAAATTGTATTCTTTTTTATCAGGACTTTATCATCGAGATAGTATGACAGTGCGGCTTCCATAAATGCGAGTGTGGTTTTTCCGACTCTTAAAGCTCTTACCATTGGCTCTTTTTTCAGTATGGAAATATACTCTTTTTTGCCTGCAATTATTCCAGCCTGGGGGCCTCCCAGCAATTTATCACCACTGAAACTAACAATATCAACCCCGGTTTTAATAGTTTTGCTGACATCAGGCTCATTTTTAAAAACTTCTACCGACGTTTTTCTTAACAAACCGGATCCCATATCATAAATCACCGGAATTTTATTTTTCTTTCCCAAAGCAACTAGTTCCTGCAATTTGGTTTCGTGCGTAAATCCCTGGATTACATAATTAGAAGTATGTGCTTTAAAGAGCAATGCAGTTTTAGCGGTTATCGCATTTTCGTAATCCCGGATCATTGTTTTGTTTGTTGTTCCCACTTCAACCATTTTGCAATCAGAAGCTGCCATAATATCGGGTAAACGGAAGGAACCGCCGATTTCGATCAGCTCACCCCGTGAAACAATTACCTCCTTATCTTTGGCAAAGGTTCTCAACATCAACATCAGAGCAGCAGCGTTATTATTCACCACCAGCACATCTTCAGCACCGGTGAGATATGTCAATAACTGCGTTACGTGTGAGTTCCTTGAGCCTCGTTCGCCTTTTTGAAGGTCAAATTCCAGATTGCTATATCCTTTAAGAATTTCGGAAACTTCGGCAATAATATCATCGCTGAAAGGCGCACGACCCAGATTCGTATGAACAACAACACCTGTGGCATTCATCACGTTGCGAAGGCTCCTGCTTGTAATTATTTGAATCTTTGAATGTATGCTTTCAATAATTTCGTTCAAAGGAGGAACCTTGTTCTCTTTTAAAGCCTTTGTTCTTATGTTGCTTAATGTTTCCCTTATGGCATATTTTATAAGTGTTTCGTTGTATTTGCCTGTCATTTTCTGAATTTCAGGTAAACAGAGTAACTTGTCAACGCCGGGAAGATTTTTAAAAATTTCCATAATAAAAGTTGTGAACTAAAATTTAGAGCCTGATTATATTTGATCAAGGTCTTCAAACAAAAAGGAAACGTCATTGATAGGAGGAACGATGTAGCAATCTGTTTTAAAAAATATGGGAGCAATAAAATTAGAACAGATTACCACGGCATCCAATCGTACATTGCTTATAAAATTATGCCTCGCAATGACGTTAATACCTTTTTTGTAATGATTTCATATATTAAAAGCAGAGAGGGCAGGAATCGAACCTGCCACAGCCGGTTTTATCCGTCTGCTACTGGTTTTGAAGACCAGGTGAGACACCAGACCCGTCCTCTCTATAAAAACCCCGGTACAAATGTATTGCTAATTTGTTTACCGGGGTTACAAGCTTTAAGAAACTACTAACTTAAATGTGAAATTTAACGAAGCAATATCATTTTTTCAGTCTTTGTAAAATTTCCGATATTTATTTTATAAAAATATAAACCGTTTTCTGCATTTTTACCTTTAGTATCCGTTCCATCCCAAACAACAGAATAATAACCAGGAGTCAGCTCCTTATCAACTATTCGCTTTACGATCTGCCCGGAGGCATTGTAAATATCTATCCTCACAAGACCAGGTTCATTTATTGAGTATTCTATTTTTGTTTCCGATGAAAAAGGATTCGGGTAATTACCATAAGAAAGCAATTCAGCAATATTTTCTTTTAATGATGTTACAGGATTGTAATCCAAAAAATAATTTACCATTTCACTAACAAGATATGGTTTTAAATTTAAGGCATCTCCCGATGCAATTGCTCCGAGAAGAATGGAGGAAGAGATAACTTTGTAATCAGCCTGTTCGTTCAGGAACATTCTTCCGTATTCATCTTCACTGCTAAATAGCAATTCACTTCCGTTTGGCTCAAGCCTGTCGAGGCTGTAATGTGGACTTTGTCCTCCAAAATAATAAAAATCAAGCCCGGAAGTTAAATTATCTTGTCCTCCGGTAATAGTATTTACTTCCTGTTCATCGCCATCATAAATATATGTCAATCCAAGATATTCAAAGAACGTTGTTGCATTGTAATCATAACCAATATTAACACTTTCGATATATAAGTTACCACCATTGTCTAAGTAATTCATCAGTTTTGCCTGGTCTGTTGCATATACAAACCCGGGAGGCGTAAGACCTCAACTGACACAAAAGCACCCCATCGTGCAAAAGACAATTTCGTAATCGTTAAGATTACTTGGTAAAACTTTATAAAAATCATATTCATAACCTGCCAGGTCCAAAGCACGTGTAAGAGCTGTAGAAGGCAGTATTTCATCTCCCTGTTCAGGGCAAGTTACTGTTTCGATCTCATTGTCGTTATCCCAAACCAAAATACTAAAATCAATATCAGGATTAATACGTACAAAATGATTTTTTGAGATATTGTTTCCGGCGAACTCATCGCCAAAAAGTGTAACTGTTCCATAAAATGCAGTATTGTATGCAGCATATGAAGACCAGTTAAAATTGTATGATTTGGTTTCCTGAGATTGAATTTGTTCATAATCTTCAATAAACCCAATCATCTCACCGGTTTTATAATCAAATAGCTTAACCGTGAAATTCGAAACAGCTTGAAATCCTGTATTTTTTATATGTACTTCCCAGTTGCCAGGATCAAGTACATTTACTTGAATGGGGCCTGAAACTTTTGCAACGGACAGATCGATATTTAAATCTGCATTCAACCGGACATCAAAAATGTCCCACCAGTTCCAGTTATAAGTGGTTGCTCCATATGTCCTGAATCTGAACTGGACATCCAATCCTTCATATTCGTTTATTGGAATAGTGAGTTCTGTACCTGATGACGCACCCCAGTTCCCGTTACTTAAAGCATAGCTCCAAATTATTTCCTCCTGGTCATCATAAATAATGGAAATTTCAGCAACTTCATCAGAGCCGGTGAAATAAACATCCAAATACTGATTAATAATCAATTTATTGCTGTTATCAATTAAAGTAATAACAGGTGAAGTAATTGAAAAGTCAAAATTGGTAATTTCTGGTGACCAATGAAATTCCATCATCCCATTGGAGATACTCCAATTGCCTTCAGGTGTCCAACCCTGATTTGAGGTAAAGCTGTCAGACCAATAGACTGTTTGGGCAAGTATTGGTAACTTAAACAGTAAAACCATTAATATCAAATAGTAAAATCGTTTCATAAGGTTTATGATTATTTATTAATAAATATATATTTAAACATATATCTTATGCTTTAATGACAGTTTTAGGGTTGAAAAGTTGCTTCATCTATTGCTAATAATTATAAAAAAATATGGGTTTCAATATAATAATTATATAGAATAGGGCAGAAAGTGTCAGATAATAAGACGAATAGGAATCTTGTTTGTTAGTAATATAAATAAAACAACTACTATTCCACAACAAATTTTCCAGTTCCTATTAGGTTTTTTCCATTAATGCTAATAAAATATACTCCTTTCTTTAATCCTTTAACAGGAATTTGAAATGTATTTGCTTCATTTGGATTTGAGAAAGGTTGGGTCATTATTACTCTCCCCTGTATATTAAAGATACTTATAACAGGGTTTTCATTATTTGACAGTTGGTGCGACAATTTTATGCTGATATAGTCCTTTGCAGGATTTGGAAATATTGTAAATGCCATCTCTTGCTCTTTTGTGAAAATTCCATTCAGGTTTACAAATTCAATATCAGCATTTACTCCGTTTAATATGTTGAAAGCTCTTCTGTTTTTATATGGAATATTTAAAAAGTCGTAAGCTGTAACAATTGTATCATTACCGGTTATATAGGCCTGAACCTGAATATTCCGGAGAATCAGCTCAATGGCATCACTATCATTGTAATTTACTGAGTCGGGCAAATCAAAAATATATATTTTCTCAATTAAATCGCCTTCTTGTGGTATTCCAAGAGTGTCGCCCCAGATATTTGAAACAAACTGTCTGAACATCTCTTTGTGAATATAGTTTTCTCCTGCCTGTGGAACACCGGTCTGAGCACTTTTTAGCTCGTTCTGGATTATAGAAACAACTAAATAATTTGAGTCTGATGAAGATGAGGTATAGTAGCATTCCACTTCAACTTTCAACTTTCTTTTTAAAGTGTCTATTGACGCAACAGCCCCGATATTTACAATTGCGTCCTGATTTGTGATTTCCGAAATCTTATCCAAAAACTGAAGAGTATCAGTAACGACATTGCTTTCTACACCAATACCATCAATGCAAACAGTAGGGTATGACCACACAACTCTGTAAAGGTTATCGGCGGGCATCCAAAAGGCAAAATTATCAACAACTGAATCACCCTGTATTGTTCTGAAATCAGGCTCACCGGGATTTGGTGCTGCAAAGTTTCCTGTATGAAACGACAAGGCTACAACCTGTGGATAATGATTCTTGGCAATTGCTATTGCCTCGTGGGCATGAGGGCAGGAAACACAATGGATTCCTGTAAAATCAAATATTACTGGATTTTTCTTTTCGATATCGGTGGATACGATTGTTTGGCTAATAGTAATGAAGCTATAAAAAAATGTAGTTAGTATTAAAATGAATCGTAGTTGTTTCATCGTTTTATTTGTGTTTAATAATTACCTTTTTTGTTACTATTGTATTATTTATTGTATAGAAGTTAAAGATGTATAGTCCTTCAGGTAAATCTGAAACATCAATGTTTAGGTAGTCGTTATTTGTAATAACTCTTTTCTCAATTACCTTTTTCCCAATGTTGTCAAAAGCTTCAAAGATTATTATCTCCTCACCGGCAGGAAATGAAATATTAATCTTGTCTGTTGCCGGATTAGGGTAAACAAATAACCTGGCATCACCTGTAAACATTTCATTTCCACCTGTCGTCCCTACCCATTGCAGTTTTGCAATAAAATTATCACAACTGTTAACAGGGTTCAATGTTAAACTCCCAATTTCTATTTCATCACCAAACATACCTGTAATAATTAAATTTTGTGGAACATCTGAACTTAAAGAAGTAACTTTTGCTGATTCTGAAGTTATTCGTTTTCCCCATTCTGCCTGACCGTTGCTGCTATAACGTACAACAAAGACCTCAGCCGAACCTCAGCACAAGGTATAGTTGAGTATAACTCCGTTAAAATCAATTGTGTTTAAATAGTATCCTGCAAGATAGACATTTCCGCCAATGTCGGTGCTTAATGCTGTAGAAATATCTCCGGCATCACTATGTCCCTGGCCAGCCCATAAAGCTTCACCCTCATTACTATATTTGGCTACATATACATCGGCATCAAATTCTTCGGTTAATAATGAGATCGAGCCAAAAGAGACATCTCCCTGAAAGCCACCTGAGATATAGACACTGCCGTCAGTATTTGCGGCAAGAAACACAGATGGTATCAGGTTACTCCCGTCCACCAGTTGTAACCATTGAAATTCATTTGACGAGGAATACTTTGCGAGGAATAATCCTGTTGGATTTTCGGTTGTTATTGTTTGTCCGTTTATTATTGTTTCGCCATAAAAAGTTCCAGAAATAAAAAAGTCACCATTTGGTCCCACAGCAAGCGAACTCGCATCTTCGTATGATAAGCCACCTTCACTAAAAGCAAAAATGACATTCCCGTCGGAAGCATATTTTACAACATACATATCCGTTGAACCTGCTGATGTAACCGTGATATCATCAAAAATAATTTCATTCTTAAATTTTCCATAAACTATTATATTGCCGTCCTCATCAATACCCATTCCTTTAACATAGTCGGTCAGACCCGTGCCATAGTGTTTTACCCATTGAGTTGTAAAGTCAGGATTAAACTTGATGACCAGAACATCAGGTCCTCCTAAACCATTGTATTCAATTCCGTCAATAGTAATATAGTCTGTAAAAACCATTGAAATGATAATGTTACCCTGATTGTCAACTTTTAGGAATTTTAGCAAATCTTCATTATCACCACCAATACTTCTTATTTGTATTATTTCACCTAAATCATTGAGTTTTGCAATGAAGATATCGGAGCTACCGTTTGAGATTATCTCCTCTTGGCCAAACTGTGCTGTTTCAAGAAAATCACCTCCGGCAATAATACCTGTTGCAATATTCTGAACCTGAATGTTTCCACCTGTCACGTAAGTATTACCACCTTGCTTTGCCCAGATGAAATTGGGTTGCGAGATCAGGCTGGTTTTAAGCAGAAGTAATATTAGTATTGTAATGATTTTTAATAAATATTTCATATTATTTAATTGTTGTCTAT
>JAUVIX010000267.1 GCA_030592565.1 Chlorobiota bacterium | reverse complement strand
TTCCGGGACAGGAAGAGAAGCTCTCACTTGACGTACTTAGGAGTACGAATGTTATCTGGGGAAATAATGACACCACGATTTTTGATCTCGGCGATGGGATTCTTAATATAGAGTTTCATACAAAAATGAATACTATCGGGCAGGGAGTTCTTGAAGGACTGAACAAAGCTATTGATATGGCTGAGGCCGATTTTGCCGGCTTGGTTATATCAAATGAAGGCGACCATTTTTCGGCAGGAGCCAATGTAGGAATGATTTATATGCTGGCTATTGAACAGGAGTGGGAAGACCTTGACCTTGCAGTACAATGGTTCCAGAAAACAACAATGCGTTTGCGTTACTCATCAATACCTGTTGTGACTGCTCCTCACGGAATGACCCTCGGTGGGGGATGCGAGTTATGTATGCACAGCGATAAAGTTATTGCTCACGCAGAGACCTATATGGGACTTGTTGAATTTGGCGTTGGGCTTATTCCCGGTGGCGGCGGTACAAAAGAGTTTGCCCTTAGATTGTCCGATGAACTGAAAGAGGGGGATATTCGTACAAATGCGTACCTGAACCGCTATCTGAGTATAGGCCAGGCTAAGGTATCAATGTCGGCTTATGAAGCCTTTGATTTGGGATATATGCGTCCGGGAATAGATGAAGTAATAGTAAGTAGAGCATATCATCTTGCCTATGCAAAAAAAGCAGCTCTTAACCTTGCCGAAAAGGGATACACGAAACCTGCTTCCCGCAACGACATCAAAGTTTTAGGAAAAGAAGTGCTGGGGATGGTTTATGTCGGGGCTGACGGATTTACAACCGGAAATTACATGTCGGTTCACGATAAACTAATTGCCGAAAAACTTGGTTGGGTAATGGCCGGTGGTGAAATATCGCAGGCACTTACCGAGGTATCAGAGCAATATCTGCTCAACCTTGAGAGAAAAGCCTTTATGGAACTTTGTATGCAACGCAAAACACTTGAAAGAATACAAAGTCTGATCACTAAAGGTAAAATTCTCCGCAATTAAACGGATATGAAATAAATTGTTTTAAACTGTAAAAAACTTAAATTATGAATGCATATATAGTAGGTGGTTACCGTTCTGCAATAGGAAAAGCTCCACGAGGCAGCTTACGTTTCACCAGACCGGATGACGTATCAGCAGAGGTAATTAAACATTTATTAAATGATTTTCCTCAGATTGAAAAATCAAAAATTGATGACATCATTGTTGGAAATGCCTTTCCTGAAGCTGAAACAGGAATGAATATGGGCAGGTTCATTTCGCTTATGGCTATGGATAGCGTAGATGTTCCGGGATCAACGATAAATCGCTTTTGCGCTTCAGGAATTGAATCTATTGCTATTGCTTCAGCTAAAATCTCAGCCGGCATAGCAGATATGATTGTGGCAGGAGGTACTGAAACAATGTCGATGATAAACATGGGAGGATGGCGCCTTGTTCCAAACCCTGATATTGCCAAAACAAACCCGAAATGGTACCTGAATATGGGCCTTACATCCGAGATGGTTGCAAAAGAATATAATGTATCAAGAGAGGCACAAGATATCTTTGCTGCAAAATCTGTCGAAAAGGCTTTGAATGCTATCGACAAAGGATATTTTAAAGACCAGATTGTTCCTATAACAGTTAAAGAAAACTATTTTGAAAATGATAAAATGCTGACACGGGAGAAGGTTTTCGAGGTTGATGAAGGCCCAAGAAGAGGAACAACAGCGGAAGGCCTTTCCAAACTAAAGCCTGCCTTTGCACAGGATGGAAGGTCAACAGCCGGGAATTCCTCACAGATGTCGGACGGTGCAGGATTTGTATTGGTTGTTTCCGAAAAAATATTGAAGCAGTATGATCTGACACCAATCGCCCGCCTGGTTGACTATCAGGTTGCAGGTGTCGAGCCGTACAAGATGGGGGTTGGTCCAATGGCTGCAATTCCAAAGGTACTGAAACATGCAGGAATGAAACTTGCTGACATTGAGCTTTTCGAACTTAATGAAGCATTTGCTTCACAATCAATTGTTGTTATCAATAAAGTCGGCTTAAATCCTGACATTGTAAATGTTAATGGTGGAGCAATCGCTCTGGGACACCCCCTCGGTGCTACGGGAGCCAAGCTAACTGTCCAGATGTTGTATGAATTAAAAAGAAGAAACAAAAAATATGGAATGGTGACAATGTGCATCGGTACCGGCCAGGGTGCTGCGGGGATCTTTGAAATGCTATAAGTGGATATAATTCTATCGTCATCCGTATTGATGACGTGCGTAGCACAAATGACAACACAGCAAAATTAAAAACAAATTAATAATCATAAAACACAACATTATGTCAGACAAAAAAGCAATAAAAGGAGGTGAATGTCTTATCAGAGAAACCGATGCTGCGGATATTTTTATTCCGGAGGAATTCAACGAAGAGCAACGTATGATGGCTCAGACCTGTAAAGATTTTAACGACACGCAGGTACTTCCAAACATTGATGCCCTTGACGAACACGACAGGGATCTTTCAATAAAACTACTAAAAGATGCCGGAGAACTTGGCCTTCTTGGAATATCAGTCCCGGAAGAGTATGGCGGATTCGGTCAAAACTTCGTTACTTCAATGTTTACTACCGAAGAGATGGGAAAAGGGTATAGCTTCGCTGTCACCTTCTCAGCTCATACAGGCATAGGGACTCTTCCCATTCTCTATTTTGGCACAGAAGAACAAAAACAGAAATACCTTCCAAAACTCGCATCGGGTGAATCTATTGGAGCATATGCTCTTACAGAAGCCAATGCAGGTTCCGATCCCAATTCAGGTTCTGCAAAAGCAACCCTGACAGATGACGGAAAACACTATATACTTGACGGTGTTAAAATATGGATTACAAACGGTGGTATCGCTGATCTGTTCATTGTTTATGCAAAAATTGATGATGATAAAAATCTAAGTGCATTCATAGTTGATCTTGATACTCCGGGTTTCACAATCGGACCAGAGGAAGAAAAAATGGGAATCAAAGGTGCTTCAACAACACAAATATACTTCGAGAATGCAAAGATTCCTGCTGAAAATTTATTAGGCCCCCGGAACGGTGGTTTTAAAATCGCTTTGTACATTTTAAATCTTGGACGGATTAAATTATCTGGTGCAACTATCGGAGCAACCAAAGCAACAATCACAAATATGGTTCAGTATGCTAATGAACGTAAGCAGTTCGGAAAGTTCATTTCAGGTTTCGGTGCAATTCAATACAAGATAGCTGAATCCGTTATCAGAAATTTTGCAAATGAGTCGTTAACATATCGCGCAAGCCAAAACATTGATGATGCAATTGAAGCTTTCATTACTGAAGGAATGGAAAAAGGCAAGGCAAGTATTGAAGGTATCCGGCAATTTGCCGTTGAGGCTTCAATCGCTAAAATATTCGGTTCAGAAGTTCTGGACTATGTTGTTGATGAAGGTGTTCAGATTTATGGTGGAATGGGTTACTCGGCCGAAATGCCTGTTGAGCGTGCTTATCGCGATTCAAGAATTAACAGGATATTTGAAGGAACAAATGAGATTAACCGGATGTTAATTGTAGGCGAACTGCTTAAAAGAGGTCTGAAAGGTGAACTTGACCTTATGACACCCGCAAAAGCTGTTGCTGGTGAGTTGATGCAGATTCCTGATTTTGGCAGTCCTTCTTTGGGATACTTCGAAGAAAAAAAGAAACTTATTGTAAACTTCAAAAAGACAATCCTGATGGTTGCCGGTGCTGCACTACAAAAATTTGCAACTACATTGCCGGAAGAGCAGGAGGTATTAATGAATCTTGCTGATATGCTAATCTATGCATATGCTGCCGAATCAACAATGCTCAGGGTTGAAAAACTGAGTTCCATGTATGATGACAGTAAAATGGAGATTTATAAAGATATCCTTGATGTGTTTATATTAGATTCTGCCTATAAAATAAACAAATCAGGTGTTGATGCCATAAACTATTTTGCAGAAGGTGATGAAAAACAAGGAATGCTTATGGGTATGAAACGTTTCACTAAAGTAGCTCCGGTTGATGTTATTTCAGCTCGAAGAAGAATTGCTGCACGAATAATTGAAGATAATAGCTATACGCTCTAAAGGTCAAGTTGGAAAGTAATATTGTCACTTTTAAAAAGGGGAGCATAATAAAATCAAACCATTAAGGAGTTAAGGTTAGTTAAGTTATTTTCTTAATGAATCTTAACTCCTTAATGGTCATTATTAGCCCTACTGTTGACCCAAATAATTAGTATCTTATTTCTAATATTCGTGTAATTTTTGGCAGAAAATAACAAATAACAATTGCCAAATAAATCACAAAACCCAATATTAAAAATACAAATTATGAACAAAATAGAGCAAATGGCAAAAAGCCCATACAAAATGAAGTTGTTTATGATGAAGCAACTTCCGATGGCTTTTCTTGCAGGGCTGAAAGTGATAAAGATGGATAATCAGGGAGCATCCGTTTCGGTGCCATTTAAATACCTGAATAAAAACCCGTTTCGATCTGTCTATTTTGCAGTCCTTAGTATGGCTGCCGAACTATCATCCGGAATAATAGCCCTGGCTGCTCTACACGATTCCGAGGTGCCGGTTTCGATGCTTGTTTTAAAAATGAAAGCTAAGTTTCTGAAAAAGGCACAAACAAAAATTGTTTTCCATTGTGAAGATGCGGAGAGAATAAAGCAGAGTATTGCCAAAAGTATTGAAACAGACGAAGGAGAGACTATCGAAGTTACCTCTTCAGGTTATGATGCTTCAGGTGATAAGGTAGCAGAATTTGTGTTTGAATGGACTTTTAAACCTAAAAAGGCGCGTTAAGTTTTAAGAGTTGAAAGTTGAACCTACCGAATCTCGTTAAAACAAAAAAATCACTTTCCATATTGGATATTTTATTATCTTTGTAAATATTAAATCATCACGTAAACTAAAAATCTGATAAAAATGGAAATCAAAAGAACATTCGATATTGTTGACAACCTTGTTGAGAACCTTCAGCGGGATGATGCCCTTGCCGTAAAGAGAAACGGCAAATGGGAAAAATTCAACACTCTTCAATATAAAGAGTTTGTGGATAATTTCAGCTACGGACTACTAGCATCAGGTTTTAAGAAAGGTGATAAAATAGTAACAATTTCAAACAACCGTCCGGAATGGAATTTCATTGATGCCGGCATGACGCAGGTTGGATTAGTTCACGTCCCGGTATATGCGAATCTTGGACATGATGAATACGAGCACATCCTTTCGCATTCTGATGCACGGATTGTTATTGTATCAGATGAAGGATTCTATTTAAAGATAAAAGACCGTTTAAAAAAGGCTCCCAACGTTGAAAAAATTTACTCCTTTGATGAAGTAAAAGGTATTGCAAACTGGATGGAATTAATAGATATTGGAAAGGAAAATGCCAAAAAATACAAAAATGAGCTACAAAAAAGAAAAGCCGATGTTAAACCTGAAGATTTAATGTCAATAATATACACTTCAGGAACAACAGGCCTTCCTAAAGGAGTTATGCTCAGCCACGAAAATTTTATCTCAAATGTTCATGGCAGCATT
>JAUVIX010000126.1 GCA_030592565.1 Chlorobiota bacterium | reverse complement strand
CAAAAGACAAGCAGAGGTTAATTTTTGAGAGATTCAGACAAGTTGATGATTCATATAATAAAAAATACGGAGGTACAGGTCTTGGACTTGCTATTACAAAAAGCCTGGTAGATAGTCTTGGGGGAAGGATTTGGGTTGAATCGGAAACAGATAAAGGATCAGTTTTCTATTTTACACTTCCCGGAAAAACAATTCACTATAGTACAGATGATTATTCATCTGCTGAAATCAGGTCGGAAGTTAACTGGAAAGAGATAACAATTTTGATTGCCGAGGATGAACCATCGAACTACTATGTTCTTGAAATACTTCTTGAAGAAACAGGATCAAAAATATTATGGGCAAAAGACGGAAATGAGGCTATTAATATGTTTAAGGAGTATATTGATGAAATTGATATCATATTGATGGATATTCAGATGCCACATGTTAATGGGATTGAGGCAACAAAAGCCATAAAAAAACTCAAGAAAGATATTCCTGTACTTGCACAGACAGCTTATGCTCTGGACGGCGATATGGAAAAATTTCTGGATGAAGGCTGCGACGACTATATATCAAAACCTATTGACAGCGACCTGCTAATAGGAAAAATACGCAACCTTATTTCTTGAAAAAAGCATCCCAGCCTTGTGCTTCAATGGGAACTAATGTTCCTGATCTGCTAATCAGGTTCACACCCTCATTTTTATCAGTCATATGACCGATAACGCTTATTCCATCAACATCTTTCAATTTTTCAAAATCCTCCTGTGAAACAGTAAATAGAAGCTCATAATCTTCACCCCCATTCATTGCACAGGTTGTTGGGTCAATTTCAAATTCCTCAGCAACATCTGCAGTTGTAATATCAACCGGAATTTTCTCCTCATAAATAGCCCCGCCAAGGCCTGAATCATGACACAGATGAAGCATTTCAGATGCCAGTCCGTCAGAAATATCAATCATAGACGTAGGTTTAACTCCTGCATCTTTAAAAAGTTTTAAAACATCTGTCCTTGCTTCCGGTTTCAACTGACGCCCGAGTATGTAATCATAACCGTCAAGGTCGGGTTGCATATTGGGGTCAGCTTTATAAACTTCCTTCTCTCTTTCGAGCAACAGCAATCCTGCATATGCAGCACCAAGATCACCCGAAACAAATAAAAGATCGCCCTTTTTAGCACTATTTCTGTAAACAATATCTTCCTTTTTAGCCTCACCTATTGCAGTAACAGAAATAAACAAACCACTTGTACTCGACACTGTATCACCTCCCACAAGATCAACATTATATTTATCGCAAGCAAGATATATTCCCTCATAAATCTCTTCGAGAGCCTCAATCGAGAAACGATTTGATGCACCTATACCTACAATTATTTGCTTCGGTGTTCCATTCATTGCAACAATATCCGAAAGATTAACAACAACTGCCTTGTATCCGAGATGCTTCAACGGCATATATGTAAGGTCAAAATGAACACCCTCAATAAGCAAGTCTTTTGTTATTAAAGTCTGCTTGCTACCATAATCAATAACTGATGCATCATCACCAACTCCTTTAACAGAACTTTTGTTCTTTAGTGTGATGTTTTTTGTAAGCAGATCAATCAATCCAAATTCTCCCAGTTCAGAAAGCTCAGTACGTGTCGGTTTGTCTTCTAACATAATTTTATCATTTTTAGGAGCGGCAAAATTAAATAAAATTAAAAAGCAAAACCCGACTGATTTACTATGAGTGCACGACAAATTTCCATCTGTTTCTTTAAATACTGGTTTGACAAATACTCCATGGCTGTCCAAAAAATGTTTAGTCCACAAAAAGTCAGGTTGAGCGGAGTCGAAACCTAATTGATTTCCAAGATAATACATTTTTCGACTCCGCTCAAAATGACACTTTGTCAACTTTCTGGACAGTCCCGAAATATTTTTTTTACAACGGATAATAGATAAAAATAATAAATGAAAATTTGTCGTACATAGATTCCATTAGTAAATGCAACTTTTCTTCTTACCTTTGCTCTATGAAAATCAGGATAAGAACAATAATAATTTCGATAATTGTTATTATTATCGGACTGGCACTTTGGCCTACACCTGAAGTGCAACCAATACGCTATGTTGACAGGCAAACAGGAGAAATTAAAACTGAAAAAGTAGCAGGTGAAAGTTGGCTGGTATGGCTCTATAATAACCCTGTGGGCGAAGCCACACTTTATACTTTGGTAAAACGAAAATTTGTATCTTCCATATACGGAGATATGATGGATAAACCAAAATCTGCAAAAAAGATTGAGCCTTTTGTAAAAGAATATAACATAGACCTGACCACTGCACAAAAGCAGGAGTTCACCTCATTCAATGATTTCTTCATAAGAAAACTGAAATATGATTCCAGAATAATTGATACATCTGCAATTGTTGTTGTCTCCCCTGCCGATGGTAAAGCATTGGCTTATGCCGACATCAGCAATCAGGATTTCATAGTAAACGGATACATGTTTAATGTGAAGAGCTTTTTAAATGACCCTGTTCTTGCGGAAAAATACGAGAATGGAAGTCTGATAATAATCAGGGTTTGTCCGACAGATTACCACAGATTTCACTTTCCTGTTTCTGGAATAATTACAAAGGATGTAAAAATTGACGGCGACTACTATTCGGTAAACCCTATTGCTGTCAGGGAAATTGTTGAACTTTTCTGTCTCAATAAAAGAGAATATGTAACTATTTCAACCCCCGAATTCGGTGACATCATAATGACAGAAGTTGGTGCTACAATGGTAGGAAGCATTATTCAAACCTACAAAGGAGACATCGCAATTAAAGGAGAAGAGAAGGGATATTTCAAGTTTGGAGGTTCGTCAATAGTTCTTCTTTTTGAAAAAGGTAAAATAAAAATTGATAAAGACCTGCTGCTAAACACGCAAAAAGGTCTTGAAACACAGGTTATGGTTGGGGAAAGTATTGCGGTTAAGGTGAATTAATAAATAATGAGTGAATACCGGTTAGAACCCCCTTGCTTCAAGTTGGTGTTGTCAAATTTTGCAACTCTAGCCTAAAAAGGATGCACCCCATACTCCCCTCTGCACGCTGGATTTTGGCGCAGGCCGAGAGGGGGTGTGCAGGATAATGCTATGGCGGGGGTGTGTCATGTTTTTGACTACCAGCAAAGTCGAATTCGAGGACTTTCTTGTTAGTAACAAAACCAACAAGATGCAGGAGTGCGATGGACTGATTAAATCATTCAAATACTTCTCTAACAAATTCTCATTTTTTTTGTTAACATCTTAATAGGTTAAAGTATTTTTGCAACTTTCTAAAAATTAGTGTGGGAATGAAAGAAGAAGAACAAAACAATATACTTAATGAAGTTACACAAAGTGATTACAAATTCGGCTTTGTTACGGATATTGACATGGAGATGGCTCCAAAAGGGTTAAACGAAGATATAATCAGGTTTATTTCCAAAAAGAAGAATGAGCCTGATTTTATGCTGGAATACCGTCTGCGGGCATACCGCAAATGGCTGACAATGCAAGAGCCTGACTGGGCTCACCTTAATATTCCTCCTATTGACTATCAGGATATAATCTACTATGCAGCACCGAAAAAGAAAAAGGAGTTGAGCAGCCTTGATGAGGTTGATCCGGAACTCTTGGATACATTCAACAAACTGGGTATTTCTCTTGAAGAGCAGAAGCTGCTTTCAGGAGTGGCTGTGGATGCAGTATTCGACAGCGTCTCGGTTAAAACAACATTCTCCGAAACTCTTGAGAAATACGGAATTATATTCTGCTCATTCAGCGAAGCTGTGCAGAACCATCCTGATCTTGTAAAAAAATACGTTGGAAGTGTTGTGCCATATGGCGATAACTATTTCGCTGCGCTTAATTCAGCTGTCTTTTCTGATGGTTCGTTCTGCTACATTCCCAAAGGGGTTAGATGCCCTGTGGAATTATCAACATATTTTCGTATAAACACTGCCGGCACAGGACAATTCGAGCGGACTCTTATCGTTGCAGATGAAGGAAGCTATGTTAGCTATCTGGAAGGATGTACAGCACCACAAAGAGATGAAAATCAATTGCATGCTGCTGTTGTCGAAATTGTAGCTTTGAAAGATGCTGAAGTAAAATATTCAACTGTACAAAACTGGTATCCTGGAGATAAGAATGGCAAAGGTGGTATTTTTAATTTTGTTACCAAACGCGGTATGTGCAAAGGAAGTCACTCAAAAATATCGTGGACCCAGGTAGAGACCGGGTCAGCCGTGACCTGGAAATATCCGGGATGTATTCTGCTTGGTGATAATTCTATTGGAGAATTCTATTCAGTTGCAGTTACAAACAATCACCAGCAGGCTGATACAGGTTCCAAAATGATACATCTAGGTAAAAACACAAAAAGCACCATCATATCAAAAGGCATTTCATCTGGATTTAGTAATAACAGTTATAGGGGTTTGGTGAAAATTAGTAAACGAGCAGAGAATTCAAGAAATTATTCACAATGCGACTCATTGTTGCTTGGTGATAAATGTGGTGCTCATACATTCCCATATATAAATACAGCAAACAGATCTTCAATAGTTGAGCATGAAGCAACAACTTCAAAAATTTCGGAAGACCAGCTTTTTTATTGCCAGCAAAGGGGGATTGACACCGAAAATGCCATCGGTCTAATAGTTAACGGATATGCAAAAGAGGTGCTGAAACAACTGCCGATGGAATTTGCAGTTGAAGCGCAAAAATTACTGTCAATTAGTTTGGAAGGAAGCGTTGGGTAGGACAGAGATTGATTTACGATTTACGAAGACGATTTACGAAGATGATTTGCAAGAAATTTCAGATTAAAGATTTTTAAAGAAATTAACAGATAAATACAATGCTAAAAATAAAAAACCTACACGTATCAATAAACGGAAAAGAGATTCTTCAGGGTTTGAATCTCAAGGTGAATAAAGGTGAAGTTCATGCTATCATGGGTCCGAATGGAACCGGAAAAAGCACTCTGGCAAATATAATTGCCGGAAAGCCCGGGTATCATGTAGATAAGGGTGAAATTATTTATAAGGGAAGAAATCTTTTTGAGATGCCTCCGGAAGAGAGGGCACAGGAGGGTGTTTTTCTGGGGTTTCAATATCCTGTAGAAATACCAGGTGTAAGTATGACAAATTTTATGCGCACAGCCATAAATGAACACCGTAAATACAAAGGTCTTGATCCTATGTCAGCAGGTGAATTTCTGAAATTGATGAAGGAAAAACAACAATTGGTTGAAATACATTCAAAACTCACAAACAGGTCTGTAAATGAAGGCTTCTCCGGTGGTGAAAAAAAGAAGAATGAAATTTTCCAGATGGCTATGTTGGAGCCTGAACTTGCAATACTTGATGAAACGGACTCAGGACTTGACATTGATGCATTGAAAATTGTTGCAAATGGTGTGAATAAACTAAAGACAAAGGATAATGCAACCATTGTCATAACACACTATCAAAGATTGCTGGATTACATTGTTCCTGATTTTGTACATATACTCTTCGATGGGAAAATTGTAAAATCAGGAGGCAAAGAGCTTGCTCTAATACTTGAAGAGAAAGGATACGAATGGATAAAAGATGAAAGCCCGAATTAATGGAGACAAAATATAACGATATAATATTCAAAGAGAAGGTAGTTTCACTTTTTGAGCAGAACCGGGCACAATTTGGAGCAAATGATACAACCAGGATGTCAGAAGAGAGGAGTAAAGCTTTTGAACAGTTTAAAAAGGTTGGATTCCCTGATAAAAAAATGGAAGCCTGGCGAAATACAAATCTAAAGGATGTCTTTGCTCATAATTATAATATTCAGTTCTCACCTGTAGATGAAAAATCTGATTTTGATAAGGTTTTTCAATGCAATATTCATAATTTTGACACTCAAACAATTGCATTGTACAATGGCTGGTATTTATCAGAAGATAAACATCTCATTACTCTTCCAAACGGCACCATCATAGGAAGTCTTGCCCAGGCAATTAAGGAATATCCTGAACTTGTTCAAAAGCATTATAACAAATATACAAACATTGAAGAAAATGGTCTAATAGCGTTAAACACGGCATTTTCGCAAGACGGAATTTTTATCTATGTGCCGGATAATGTTAAGACATACAAGACCATTCAGATGGTTAACATCCTTGATAAAGAGGACGACTTGTTTATTCAAAACAGAAACCTGATAATTGTTGGGAAGAATGCTAAGCTCACAATTCTTCATTGTGATGACTCATATAATTACAGTCGTAGCTTCACAAATACAGTTACCGAAGTTTTTATTGATGAAGGAGCTGAGGTTGATCATTACAAACTCCAGAACCTTAATGATAGCACTACCCTTATTAACACTACATACTTTCATCAGGAATCGTACAGTAAACTAACAACTAATTCCATAACACTAAATGGTGGCCTGATACGAAATAAGATTAACGTTGTACTTAACGGAGAAGGTGGAGAAGCAAATGTTTTCGGAGTCTACCTTGCTGATAAAGAACAGCATATCGACAATCAGGTGTTTGTTGACCATGCTAAAGCAAATTGCAATAGTGATGAGCTATTCAAAGGAATTATTGATGATAACGCAACAGCAGTATTCAACGGACATATCCTTGTCAGGAAAGACTCACAGCATACAAATGCCTCACAGACAAACCGTAACATGCAGCTTACTGATAAGGCAACAGTATATACAAAGCCATTTCTTGAAATATATGCAGATGATGTAAAATGCAACCACGGAGCAACAATTGGCCAGCTTGATGAGGAGGCTATGTTTTATATTCAATCACGGGGCATTGGCGATTATGATGCCCGACTTTTACTTCTTTACGCTTTTGCCGCAGAGGTTATAAATAAAATTTCCGTTGATACATTAAGGGAAAGCATTGATGATCTTGTTAAGAAGCGATTACGTGGTGAACTTGCAATTTGCGACCAGTGCGTATTGCAGTGTAAAGATCAGGAAAAAACTTACGAGTTTAAAATTGACATTTCGAAAATTTAAATTGTACCTTTGTAATATTCATTGGTGATTAAGAATGAAAGAAAGCACATTAAATAAAATACGTTCAGACTTCCCTGCGCTAAATCAAAAGATAAATGAAAGACCACTTATTTATTTTGACAATGCAGCAACAACACTAAAACCTGAAGCCGTTACAGATTCCATTGTCTCTTACTACAATTCCATAAACAGCAATGTGCATCGGGGCGTGCATTTTCTCAGTCAGGAGGCTACCGATGCATTTGAAAATGCCAGAATCTCTATACAAAGATTCATCAATGCTGCACATTCTCGCGAAATTATTTTCACAAAAGGAACTACGGAATCCATCAACCTTGTAGCTTATTCATTTAGCAAAAATTTCATCAACGAAGGAGATGAGATTATCATTTCAGTGATGGAGCACCATGCCAACATAGTCCCCTGGCAAATGGTTTGTGAAGAAAAAGGGGCAAAGTTGAAAATAATCCCAATGGATGAGACTGGCAATCTGATAATTAAAGACTTCGAAAATCTTATTTGCAAAAAAACTAAGATTGTTTCTGTTTCTCACATATCTAATGTGCTTGGGATTATTAATCCTGTAAAAAAGATAATTGAGATTTCGCATAAGTATAATATTCCGGTTATGATTGACGGGGCACAGGGAATCGTCCACAAAAAAATTGATGTAACGGAGTTGGATTGTGATTTTTATTGTTTCTCAGGTCATAAAGTTTACGGGCCTATGGGAGTTGGTGTATTATACGGAAAAGAGAAATGGCTTGAAAAGATGCCGCCATATCAAACCGGTGGTGAAATGATAAAAAATGTAACTTTTAAAAAGACAACTTTCAATGAGCTGCCATTTAAGTTCGAGGCAGGCACTCCCAATGTTGGTGGGGTAATCGGGCTTCAGGCTGCTTTAAATTATCTTTCTGCCACAGGTCTTGATATAATCTATGATTATGAAGAGGTACTTTTAAAATATGCAACAAAAAAACTATCATCAATTGAAGGATTAAAGATCTATGGAACAGCAAGTAACAAATCGGGAGTAATCTCTTTTCTGTTAGATGGCATCCATCAGTATGATGCAGGAACCATACTTGATAAACTCGGAATTGCAGTCAGAACAGGCAGTCATTGTGCGCAACCATTAATTGACAGCCTTGGTATTCAGGGAACAATAAGAGCATCATTTGCAATGTACAACACAAAGGATGAAATTGATAAATTCGCAGAAGCAATTCTGACTGTTCAGGAAATGTTTGGATAGAATATCAGAAAAAAAGCAAAAAATGTCAATAGAGGAAATAGAAAATCAATTAGTAGAAGAGTTCGGTCTGTTTGATGACTGGATGGATAAATACAATTATATTATTGAGATGGGGAACTCGTTACCTGTCATTGATGAAAAATATAAAACAGATAAATATCTGATTTCAGGTTGCCAGTCTAAAGTATGGCTTCTGGCAGAGATGAAGGATGGAAATGTTATATTTAAAGCTGATAGCGATGCAATAATCACAAAAGGAATTGTTAATATACTGATTCGTGTGCTGTCGAACCAGTCTCCGGATAATATTCTTAATGCAAACCTTGATTTTCTTGACAAGATTGGCTTGAAAGAGCACCTCTCTCCTACCCGCTCCAATGGATTAACCTCTATGATAAAACAGATGAAACTATACGCTTTGGTTTTTAAAACAAAAGGGAATTAGGAGATAGGGGTTATGAGTTAGGGGTTTGCGCTAAAAACCTGTAAGGTTTGAAGATGGTTGACAAGCGTGAACGCTTGTCACTTATATTAGGTGAGATTAAAATAATAAATAATAAGTATGGACAAAAAGGAAAAGAAAAGCCAACTGGCTGATGCAATTTTACAAGTACTGAAAACAATATTTGACCCTGAAATACCAGTTAATATTTACGATTTGGGATTAATATACGAAATAAATATTGATAATGATTTCAATGCACACATTTTAATGACACTCACAACTCCAAACTGCCCTGTGGCCGAATCGCTTCCTGCCGAAGTAAAAGAAAGGGCAAATGGAGTTCAGGGCATAAAAGATGTGAAAGTGGAGATAACTTTCGACCCGCCCTGGACACAAAATTATCTTTCGGAAGAGGCAAAACTGGAACTGGGACTGCTATAATTCTGACAGCAAACTTTTTCACCGAAAGAAATTAAGTTTGAAAAAAATATCCTGATTTCTTTCATACCTTTGCGCAAATTTTTCATATGGGACTACCTTGCATACATTGTGGTGAAGATTGCGGCAGAAATCCTGTTATGTGGAATGACAAGCCATTCTGCTGTCATGGTT
>JAUVIX010000031.1 GCA_030592565.1 Chlorobiota bacterium | reverse complement strand
TTGTACACCCCTGGATTAGGTGTTGAAACACTTAATTAGTTTAATTTTGCCGCTGATTTGATTTGAATGAATCTATAATTATAAAGAGAATAAAATTAATAATAATTTAAATTAAGAAATCATGAAATCTATTACAAAAGCAATTGCAATTATGTGTTTAATGTCATTTGTTATGATATCTCAAGCACAAGAAGAAAAAAAATGGGTATCTGGAAACTCATTCAATGCTGCTTTCCCAATCGGTGATATGGAAAGTAGGTATGATTTCGGCTGGGGTATTTACGGAAATATTGATTATAACTTCAATAAGTTCCTTATTGGTAGGTTTGATCTTGGTTGGAATACTTTCGATGGACCCGACATCACAGACCCTATAACAGGTTATGTAGAAGATGTTAAAATGAATGTGTGGGAATTTACGGCTGGATTGCGGGCAAAAGTATCAATTTTTTATATTGAAGCGAGAGGAGGCTATTTTACCGGTGTAAATTCCTGGGGGTTTGTACCTGCCGTGGGTCTCAGGTTTAAGAAGTTTGACCTTCAGGGCAATCTGACTATTGCCGGCGATAATCATTGGGGAGGTATACGTATAGGTTATTATTGGGGCGGATAAATTCTTATTATTAAAATAAACAATAAAACTTAACACAATGAAAAAACTAATTTTATTATCAGTAATTGCCATTTCATTTGGTTTATTTACATATTCAACAGTTTTTGGTCAAAAAGTCGAAGTTGAAAAGAAATTGAAGGAATATGGTATTCCTCATGGATTTTTTGAAGATAATCTGAAAGATGAAAATGCAAACCACTCTTTCAAAATTAAATGTACTACAATAACTTCTGAAGAAACCAAAGTTGAAGAGGGCACTTATGATCCGACATTAGCTGATGGCGAAAGGTGGAAATTAATAAGCGTAAATGGGAATGTGCCAACTAATAAGCAAAACAAACAATTCCATAAAGCCCATAATTCTAGTGAAGATAGTGGTGCCGGAGAGCCGGCAGATGATGACTGGGAAATTCTGGAGGATAACGATTCAGAACTAATTATCGGATTTCAATACAGAGAAGAAAATTTACCTCATAAGTACAAGTTCCTTGCTAAATGCAAAGGGAAAGTTTTTATTAATAAAGCTGAAAAGCGCCTCAAAAAAGTTGAGTTCTATAACACAGGACCTTTAAAAGTAAAGATATTCAATGTTGATAAGCTTGAAATGGTAGTGAATTATCAATTTGAAGATAGTACTCAAACTTATCTGATTAAAAAAGAAGATATCCTTATGGATGCACGCATATTAGGACAGACTATTGAAGTAAAAGAAATTAGTGAGTTCTCTGATTATAAGAAGGTGAGATAGGCATCTGAATAATCTTGTATTTAAGTAAAAGGTTTGTCAATTCATTATTGAGAAGCCTTTTTCCCTTTTGCAAATTAATTGAGAGTATATCCATAGACTAAATGTATTTGGGAAACTCAAAAAGCAATTACTTATTTTCCCTATTGAAAAATTCATTAATTTTGGGGCTTATATTTTATATTGTTGTTTGTTTTAGTATCTTATTTTTAATATTCGTGTATTTTTTGGCAGAAAATAACAAATAACAAAAACCAATATCAAAAATACAAATTTTTGGCAGCAAAGTAAGGTGCAGTTTGGAATTTGGGTTTTTTAATAATTGGTGTTTATTTGTCCCGAAAGCTTTCGGGATGTTTTTTGCAATTTGAAATTTCTGGTTTATCCAGGTTAGGTATTTATAAAATTGGAAAAGCAGCAATCATGAAATTAGAATTTATTACCGAATTATCATTATTTATGCATCTAACAAAGCAAATATGGATACAGAAAGCACTCTTATCAAAAATACGCACAAGTTAATTGCTGCCGTACTTATTGTTGTTATCCTTGTTGTAGGCAAATCATTCCTGATTCCATTAGCCTGGAGTGTGTTGATTGCTTTAGCGAGTTATCAGCTAATTGAAAAACTAAAGGAGAAAACAATTCTCCCTGCAGGGCTTATCATCTTGTTTTATTTACTGTTTATAGTATCAGTTATTATTCTGTTGTTATATTTTTTCTATGTGGAGCTGAGCCATATTGCATCAGACCTGCCCGAATTGGGTAATAAAATTTCGACAACTTTACACCTGTTTTCTCAACAGTTAGCTGAAAATGGTGTTCACGTGCCCGATCATGTTGATAAAGCTTTTATTAGCGATTGGGTTGGCAAACATTCCGACATCATTATAGGATTTGTTACCGCTTTTGGTTCGCAAATCGGGAATATGGTGCTGATGATGCTTTACTTGTTTTTCCTGCTTTATTATGGTGACCTTATCCCCCAGTTTATTCAGTCTAAAATTAAGGATAAACATGAGAGGGCAAAGGTTAGAGAAAAAATCTATGAATCAATGGAGGTCATTAAAAGTTATTTTCTTGGATTACTTATTTTGGCATCACTAACCGGTATTTTAGATTTCTTTGTCTTTTTAATATTTGGTTTAGAATATGCTCTGTTTTTTGCCGTATTTCTTGCTGTCTTAAACTTAATCCCTTTTGTTGGCAATCCCATCGGAATGCTTGTAGTTGCTTTATTTACTCTGGTTACAAAGGACTCTATATGGTCGTTAGTTATGGTGATTGCCGCTCTTTGGGTGGTTAATCTTATTCATGAAAATGTTTTAAGGCCATGGCTTCTCGGAGACAAACTTAAAATTAATGCTTTTGTAGTTTTTATTTCGGTTATTTTTGGAGGATTAATTTGGGGAGTATCGGGAATGATATTATTTATCCCTATGGCCGGAATTATTAAAGTAGTTCTTTCGCAAAGTAGTACGAATGCTCATTACGCAATTTTGTTTTCTGAAAGAGAAAAAAGGAAACCTAAAAAAAAGAAATAGTAATTAAACGAATAGTCAAATATAAGCCCGTCGATATCCTGATTAAAGCTATTGTCGGCTTTTTTCTGATTGTCGCAACCATCCTGCTATTGCTATCATTGCTTGTCCGTATTCCGGCTGTTCAAAACAAACTGAAGAATGAAAGTGAATTGGCATTGCAAAAGCAGTTGAATTGTGATGTTTCCATTGGGCAATTTCGTTTGGGTTTCCCCAAAAAGTTAAAAGTGAGCGATATCCTTGTTTCTAAAAACAAATCGGATACACTTTTTTTTCTGAGTGAATTTTCAGTCAATGTAGAACTTTTCCCTCTACTTGATCATAAGATTATTGTCCAAAAAATTGAACTAAAAGGTGTTAAAGGAGAAGTTGGAAGACTCCTGAAGCAGTTACCTTCAGATTCAGCGGCCTCTGATGAAACGCAGGTTCAGGATTCCGAAACAGACTCCTGGGAACTTAGTGTAAACAAGCTTTCAGTTGAGTCTTCTTACGTTGAATACCGCGATGAAGATATTGGGTTTGAATTGATAATGGATATTGGGACACTATATCTGCATCTTGGGTTTCTCGACCTTGATTCGCTTATTGCTTGTAAAGAAATTAAAATTAATGAAACGCAAGTGAGTTATGAAGCCTTGTTAACTGTAGAAGAGGATGATACCTCTGCATTTGAGTTTGCTGACATTCGTGTTGAAGAAGCCTTTCTTGAAAAATCAGAGTTTACCTATATTGATTCATCGGATGCTTTTCTGTTTTTTGCCGGGGGTGATAACATTAATGTCGAAGTTCTTCTGGTTGATATAACAAATGAGACAGTTGATATAAATTCTGGGTTTTCAAAAAATACAACTTGCTCCGTTAAGTATTTTGGAGATGAAGATACAACTTTTGGCAACTCTGCTGATATGGACTGGGGGCAAAGTCTTTGGAGAGTTGTTGGAGATGCTTTAACACTTGACGGCTTTAGGTTTGTCCTTGATTATTCGTATGAGCCGGATATCAAAGGGCATTTTAATAGCTCTCATATGGATATTAATTATGTAACAGGTAAGCTGACTGATTTTGTTTTGGATAAAGATACTCTGACTGTTGGAATTCATAATCTGAGTGCGAAAGAAAAAAATGGGCTGGATGTTCTTAAGATGAATGCAGAAGTGAAGCAGGATGGTTCTGTTTTTATTGTGAGGAATATGGATATTATAACTCAAAACTCCGAATATTTCATTAATCTTAATACCTCAATCAGTCCGACAAATTATAACAGAATGGACGGAAAAAATACTACCCTTGATATGAGATTAAGTTGTGATAACTGGAATGATATTGACTATTTCTATCCTTTTCTGGACAGTCTTGACATCTTGTCAAAAGATTTTGGAAAATACAGCTTTGAACTCCAAACAAGCATTAACGGAGAATTGAATGACTTGTCAATTGGAACATTTAATTTTGATATTCTTGACTCGACCCTGATTGAAGCCAATGGACAAGTTAAAGGATTATTAAATCAGCAAGCTCTGCAAATGAAATTGAATTTTGAAAAACTGATGACTTCGAAAAATAATTTGGAGCACTGTTTTTATCAACCTTTTCCTGACTCATCTTATTCAATTCCGGAATATTTGATTGTTGAGGGTGAGTTTGGCACAAGTAACGACACATATCAATTTGCAGGCAATATTCAATCAAATATCGGAACAATTAGTGTCAGCCGGGTAAGTATGAATTTTGGAGATGCCATAGAGTTTAGTGCTGAATTGTCTGCCAATCTTAGTGATATAAATTCTGTTTATGATATAGGGTTGGATAAAGCTGCCTTTGAACTAAAATCTTCCTTTCAGGGTGATGATCTGTACGGAGGTGACGGCAATATTTATTTGAATATTGACAGCCTGACATATAATGATTATAACTATCACAGTATTGATCTCAATGGTGAAATGGTAAACGGTAATTTTGGTGCAAAACTTAATTCACTTGATACTAACTTCTATTTGCAGATTGGAGCTAATGGTAATTTTTCTTCTAATATGCAGGATGTTATTGTTGATTTGGATATCAGTAAAATAGACCTGGGCGATTTGAACTTTTATGATAAAGAGCTGAATTTGAAAGGGAAGGGAGTTCTTGCAATAGATATTTCAGCCGGTAATAGTTATGGAGTGGAAGCTAAAATCCGGAGTCTTGATTTTTGTTTTTCTGATACTATGTGTCAAATGCATCCTGTACAGATGTCGTTTCTTACAAATGACAGCAGCACAGCTTTCAAACTGGCAAGTTTTTATTATAACCTTGATTTTTCGGCTGACGATTATGTAACGGATGTTGCAAATTCTCTAATTAAATTGCCCGGATTCTATTTGTCTGAGCATGAAAGTGATTCGGTTGACTTTTATTTGTCCGAGTTTCGCATTTCAGGTGAGCTGGATTATCCCGAAGCATTTGCCAGGGTTTTCTTTCCTGACCTTCCTGCTTTTGAGAAATTGACTGTTGACGGGGCTTATCATAAGAAAAGTGATGAAATTTATTTTGATCTTTTAGTTCCCGGAATAAAATATAATACAATTCATGCTGATAGCCTTGGCTTTTTTGTTACAGGCTCTTCAACAGAGTTGGAATACAGAGGTGTAACAAACTTTAAGGTTGATGATCTTCTGTCTGGGAAAATGAATGTTTCCGGCGAATTCAGAAACTCGGAATTGATTACATCATTGAATTTTCTGGATACATATTCAAATGAGTATTTGAACCTGACAGCACAAATTGATACCTCAGGTGAAAATACAGTTGTCCATATAATTCCCGACAGCCTTATATTCAGCTATGATAAATGGGAGATGAGCCCCGATAATAAGGTTGTAATTAATAGCTCAGGTATAACTTTTGAAAGTTTTTATTTGAATAGCGAAGTGCAACAAATTTCAATTGCCTCCTATCCCGAAAATATACCTGAGAATATTGAACTGAAACTTGACAATTTTGACCTTGGTAGTCTTGAGCATATTTTTGCTCTCGACACTATTGTTGCCGGAACTGCTGATGCCGATTTTAAATTTCTTGATGTTTATGGCAATATGGTAATTGAGGGAGATATGACTATCTCTGATATAAGCCTGTATGATTTTGATGCAGGAGAACTGCAATTAACAGGGTTTGTGTTAGACGACAGTTTGGTGAAAGGTAAATTGATTGTCAAAGGGGAAAATGAAGATATGACCATTGATGGGAGCTATCATCTTGGAGATGTTGAAAGCCCTGTTGACTTGACTTTGGATTTGAAGAGTCTTGATATCAGTGATTTGAATTATTTGCTAACTGATTATGTTAATGATGCAAAGGGAAGTTTGACTGGGGAGATTCGAGTTACCGGTGATATGGAAAATCCTGTTTTTAACGGGAATGTTAGTTTTAAGAATGCCGGAATAGGTATAATCTCATTAAATAATTACTTCACCCTGGGTAATGAAAATATTGCTGTTAAGGATAATGTTATCGATTTTGATGAGCTTACCATTGTTAATGAAAAAAATCAATCTGCTAAAGTAATTGGTAATGTCTCGTTTGGAAAGGGCAATAAACTTTATAGCGACCTCCGAATCAAAACTGATAATATGGAGATTATGAATTCAACTATTGGTGATAATAACCTGCTTTTTGGTTTGCTAAAGGCTTATGCAGATATCGAACTCAAAGGCACACCTGATAAAATGAATGTTAATGCTTATGTTGATATTGACGAAATTACAGACATCACCTATGTTTTTCCGGAAGATCTATATATAAATGATAACAGGGGAGTTGTGAAGTTTGGGAAATATAATTACGATACGATTCAGGACCGGGAGATTCCGGAAAAGAGTGTTTTTTATACTTTAGAGTCGCTTAATAATGCAAAAGTTAAAGTGGATATTGAGGATGGCGCCAGGTTTAAGCTGTTTTTCGATGATGGAGGCAGTAATTTTATTGATGCGGCAATCAATGGAAGTATGAGCTATTCTATATACGAAGGCAATACCGGAATTTCAGGAATGTTTGTGGTTGAAAATGGCAAACTACACTATTCCATTCCGATGGTTACCGTAGAGGATTTTACTATTGAGCCCGGTAGCTATTTTACAATGTCAAATGATATTTATAATCCCCATCTGAATATTATTGCATCTGCTAAAGTCAGGGCTTCAACCAGTACCCTGATGTCCGATTATGATAAAGTAATGTCTTTTAAAGTGCTTCTTTATATGATAGGTGATCTTAACAATATAAAGTTAAGATTTGATATATCTACAGAAACGGGTGACGCAATTGTTTCGGCAAGACTGGCTCAATTGACGGAGGAAGAGAGAAATGTTAATGCCTTGAATCTGCTGGTACGTGGTGCTTTTGTTATAAGTGTTCATGGTGATGGGGCAGGCTCAGCATCAATGATTGATTCTCAGCTTGATAAGTTTTATACCTCACAACTTAATCATCTTATAAGCGACAATGTGCGTTTTGTTGATTTGCAATTTGATGTTCAATCTTTCCGCGATTACAACGCCTCCGGCGAGCAGATAAAGCAGCGGAATTATTATTACAATATCGGGAAGAGCATTATACACGACAGGGTAAGGATACATTATAAAGGGAGCATTGGTGTTACTTCAGATGTAAAAGCTGAGCAGATAAATTCAAGCTTTGTACAAAATGAGCTGGAAGCAGAGATTAAGATTACAAAAGATGGCACTTACAGAGGTGTGCTTTTTAGAAAAGACAGGTATGAAGGGCTACTTGAGGGCGAAATTTTGGAAACCGGCGGTGGCATAAAAATAAAAAAGAGCTTCTATTCGGTTAAAGATATGTTTACAAGGGACTTGGAGAAAAAAGCCCAAAGAGAAAAAAAGAAAAAGGAAAAAGATTAAATTATGGTGTTTAAACCGGCATATATAATTTATCAATATCTTGATAAAAATCTAAGATTCGGATTTTTTATTGCCAGGAGAGCTATAATGCAAAATACCCGTGTCTGTTCTCTTATAATGGTTTTATCAATAATGAGCCTCCTTTTAAATTCCTGCTCAAATACAAAATTCCTAAAGGATGATGAAAAGCTTTACACATATACATGGTTTTCGGAAAAAGGATTAGGGAAAATAAATAACAAGCCGCTAAAGCTTTATGAACTTTATAATGTAGGTGCTGCAAAAACAAATCGTCCGTTCATATTGCTACCAAGAATGAACCTTACTATACACAACTACTATAAAACAAGCAGGAAGTGGGGCCCAAGGCATTATATCTACCGGGTTTTCAACAAACCTCCTGTGCTATTAAGTGATGTAAATCCTGACTTCAGGTTAAAGGTTATGAAGCAGAGGCTTTTTGATATGGGGCATTTTGATAGCGATATTAAACTTGATGTGAAATTTTATGGTAAAGATGAGAAAAAAGCACGGGCAAAATATAAAGTACTTTTTAAGCCTGCATATACCTATCATAACCTTGAGTTTATAAACAGGAAGACAAAAACTGATAGTATTATAGCGGGTTCTATGAATGAAAGTATAATCATTCCCGGACATGATTATTGGCTGGATGAATTGGAGGATGAACGTTTCAGGTTAAGTAAAATTCTAAAAAACCAAGGTTATTATTTCTTTAATCCGGACTATCTTTTGTTTAATGCTGACACCACAGTCGGGTCAAAACAGGTTGATCTTACTTTGGTTTTGAAAGATAAAATCTCAAAAAAATCGCATAAAAAATATTTTATTAGAAATATCAGTGTATTTGTAAATTCAAATAAGAAATTTTTGGACACAATAAATCCAATCGATTCTGTATATATTAATAACTGTTATTACAAATCTGTTGGTTATCCATACAAACCGAAAATTATTACGAAAGCTGTTTCATTAGAACCCGGAACCCAATATACTTTTAATAATCATGAGAATACACTTAGATATTTGCAGGGTATGGGTGCTTTTCGGTCGGTTGAGGTCTTTTTTGATGAGGTTGACAGCACTTCAAACCTATTGGATGCAAAAATCAACCTTGTCCCTCTTAAGCCTTTGGTAACAAGTCTTGAAGTGAATTTTGCCACAAAATCAAATGATTTTCTTGGGCCTGCGGCTATTCTTTCAATAGGGCATATGAATATTTTCAAAGGGGCAGAACAGTTGGTTTTTCAAATTGATGGCGGGTTTGAGTGGCAAAAAAACTCAAAACGCAAGGAGTACGAACTGGGACTGAACTCCTACGAGATTGGTGCTCAACTAAAGTTAAATTTTCCCCGCTTCCTGGTACCCTTTAATATAAAGAGACAATCAACAAGGTATGTTCCTAAAACATATACGGGTATAGGATTTCGCACATTAAAACGGGTTAGGTATTACAGTATGAATCTTTCGCAGGTGAACTTTGGCTATTTTTGGCGAACATCATCAAAAAGAGCGTATCAATTTGAGCTGGTTTCCATAAATTATTTACGTCTGACACAAGCTTCACAAGAGTTTCTTGATTTTCTTAATAAGTACCCTCAGGTTGCAACAAGTTTTGAAGAACAGTTTATTATTGGCTCTAACTTTAGCTATACATATACCACAAATCCGGATAAAAAGAAAAGCAACGAGTTTTATTATAACGGAATTGTTGATGTTTCCGGAAACTTACTGAATTCAATTTATAATATAGCAGGGTTAAAAGATCCAAACAGCTCTGAGCCGAGCGAGTTGTTTGGAGCGCCCTATGCCCAGTATTTTAAAATCACAAATGACCTGCGATATTATATTAAACTTGGCGAAAAGAGTCTGATTGCAACACGGATAATTGGAGGAATAGGAGTCCCTTATAATAATTCAACTGTTTTGCCTTATGTAAAGCAATACTTTGTGGGAGGAAGTCAGGACCTTCGGGCGTTTTATGCCAGGACGGTAGGCCCTGGTAGCTATCATCCGTCTGATACATTGCAGGGTAATCTCTTTCTTGACCAATCTGGTGAAATAAAGCTGGTTGGGAATATCGAATACAGGTTTCCGATCACATATAAAACTTTTGGAGCTTTTTTCATTGATGCAGGAAATGTATGGTTGCTGCGTGAAGACAGCTCGCGTCCTGGTGGAAAGTTTGAATTTGATAAGTTTATGAATGAATTTGCTATTGGCTCAGGAGTTGGGATAAGAATTGACATAACTTACTTTGTGCTGCGCCTTGATGTGGCTGTCCCGATAAGGAAACCTTATATTTTGGGGAAAAGAATATGGATATTTAATAATTCCGGATTTTGGGGCGATTATTTAATTTCGCTGGCTGTAGGGTATCCATTTTAGTCTATTGCGAATAAATCAATTGAAAATTAATAAATATAATGTAATTGTATAATAAAAAAATATATCTTTGCGCCCAAATTTTGAATGACAATGGTAAAAAAGAAAGATGTAACAGAAGAACGGATAGAAGCCGTAGAAGAAGCGCTTAGTAAGTCGGAAATGTTTATTGAGAGGAATCAAAAGATTCTGACAATCGCGCTGGGAGGCATTATCCTTATTTTTGTACTTTACTTCGGATATATGAAGTACGTACAGAATCCAAAAGAAAAAGAAGCACAGGCAGCTATATTTAATGCCGAGTATTATTTCGATCAGGATTCGGTTAACATTGCTTTGAACGGCGATGGTGAAAACCTTGGATTCCTTGATGTTATTGATGATTATGGCTCAACAAAATCTGGTAACCTTGCAAAATATTATGCCGGAGTTTGCTACCTGAAAATGGGTGAATCTGAAAATGCAATCGACTATCTAAAAAGTTTTAAAAGTTCAGACATGCTGGTTTCGAGCATGGCTCTTGGTGCGATTGGAGATTCTTATGTTCAGCTTGGAGACATTGGTAAGGGAATTGAGTATTATCTTAAGGCAGCAAAAAATAATAAAAATGAGTTTACCTCTCCTCCCTTCCTAATGAAGGCCGCATGGGGATATGAAACTCAAAATGACTGGAGTGCGGCTTTGAAAACCTATGATAAAATTAAAAAGGAGTATCCCAAATCAAGAGAAGCAAGAGAGCTTGATAAATATATTGCCAGAGCAAAAGCTGAGCTCGGCGAATTATAAAAGAAAAATGATATTGAAGAGATACCTGTCCGTTTTGCGGACAGGTATTTTTTTTGTTGATCCAAACAGCAAATATCTGTAATATGTTTCGCACCTCATTATGAATTAGGTTTCTATTACGCTCAACCTGACATTTGCTGGATTAACACCTTTTTGAACAACCCAAGCAAATCCCCAATAAATACTACTTTTGCAAAATATGGAACAGATGGATAAAAAAGAAGTCAGAATTGTATTTATGGGAACACCGGATTTTGCAGTGGCTTCCCTTGATATACTTGTCAGGAATGGTTATTATGTAGTAGCTGTTGTAACTGCTCCCGACAGGCAGGCTGGCAGAGGAAGAAAACTTTCAATTTCGCCTGTTAAGAAATACGCACTTGATAATGGGATAAGAATATTGCAACCTGAGAAATTGAAAGGTAAGGACTTTCTGGTTGAACTAAAATCATTGAAACCTGACTTACAGGTTGTGGTTGCTTTTCGGATGTTGCCTGAGGTTGTCTGGACTTTGCCGCTGAAAGGCACTTTTAATTTACATGCTTCATTGTTGCCGCAGTATCGCGGGGCTGCTCCCATAAATTGGGCTGTTATTAACGGCGAGAATGTGACGGGTGTTACAACTTTTTTTATTGACAGAGAGATAGATACTGGCAAGGTTATTTTGTGGGAAAAGGTTATGATAGGAGACGAGGAAACAGCCGGAGAATTACACGACAGGTTAATGGAAACTGGTGCCGGATTGGTTCTCAAGACGGTCAGTAAGATTGTAAGTGGAAATTATACTTTAATTGATCAGCAGAATATAGAGGTTGATAATAGAGTGCCTCGACCTGCTCCTAAAATTTTTAAGGATGATTGCATTATTAATTGGAATGATGATGTCTCTTCAATTTATAATTTTATACGAGGATTAAGCCCCTATCCCGGAGCTTCTACTGAATTGGTTTCTCCGACAGGAGATAAGTATTTTGTGAAAATTTTCAAGGCAACAAAGGTAGAAGAAAGCGAGCTTACAAAGCCTAAAATGTTGACAACTGATGGGAAGAGCTATATCAGAATTTCAGGGAAAGATGGTTACATAAATATAACAGATATTCAAGTTTCAGGTAAAAAGAGAATGAAAACAGATGAATTGCTGCGCGGATTTCGTATGGATAACAGTTGGAAGATTGAGATTTAATTGGGTAATATGATAGTTTAGGTGGATTATATTTGATATTTTTCTGTTTTTTTTTGTGATAAAATATGCACAACAAGCAATTTTATAACTTTTCTTTTTGTAGTATTTACGGTACTTATAGAGCCACGACACTCTAAAAACCCCTGTTTTAGGGGCTTTTAGCCTTGAAGTTATTAACAAAAAGGCTGAATTATTAACAAAATCAAGGGTTTTAGCGATTTTTACTTGACTTTTCATATAATTGATTTATATTTGCATCAACTATTAACAAATAAAAATAGAAACATGAACAAAGCAGAATTAATTGACGCAATGGCAGGTGATGCTAACTTAACAAAAGCTGATGCCAAAAGAGCTCTTGATGCATTTATTGGTGCAACAACTGGTGCTCTGAAAAAAGGCGACAGAGTCGCTCTCGTTGGATTTGGTTCTTTCTCAGTAGCAAAGCGCGCTGCTAGAACTGGTAGAAATCCTAAGACAAATGCTCCTATTCAAATTCCAGCAAAAAAAGTTGTGAAATTTAAAGCAGGTAGCGAACTGTCAGATAGAGTTAAATAAAAATCTGATCAACAGTTAAATAGGAATCCTCCATTTTTGGGGGATTTTTATTTTATGCCAGTTTTGATGCCAATATTTGCCGGGCAGCTCCTATGACCCCCAAAGCAACTTCTTCTCTTTATTATAGATTAGCTTGTCGTTATCAAGTAGCCATTGAATAACCTTAATTATGTTATCCTCACTCACTCCTTCAATCATATCGACCAGCTCATTTACCGCACAAGGATTCTTAACTAAATGAGGCTTTATCTGGTTAAGAATATTATCAAACGCCAACTCACTTAATTCTATTTTATTTCTTTCGATACAGACATCGCATTTTCCGCACCGTTTTGTCTCTGTCTCACCAAAATATTCAAGTAAAAGGCTGTTTCTGCATTTTGTTTTTGATGTGATATAATTAATTACTGCATCCAGCCTTCTTTCGGCTGACTCCTTTCTTATGCGGTAATGTTCATTCGAAATATAAATATCCTTAGCATCAATGCGCTCGGTAAGGAAAGTTAGCTGTGGCTGTGGTTTTCGTTTGATATAGACAAGAACATTAAATTTTTCAAGCATTTGAAGTGTGCCTGAAACTCTGCTTTCATTTATTCCCAAACGGGATGCAATCTGACTTTCATTTATCTTAACGAAATCAGTAAACAGGCCGCTATAAGAACGAAGCAATACCTTAACAAATTTATCATATTTTGGGTTTTCAACCTGAAATTTATAAATATCCTCCTTATTTACCCTGAGATGAATTTTTGAATCTGCATCGGATAATTCCTGAAGTAAAATAAATCCCTCCTTCTCAAGAAATCTAAGGGAGTTGTATGTAATCATCCGGTTAAAATTATAGTTATCGCAAAATTTAATAATGTCGAAATCAAAACTCACATCTTTACCGCTTCCTACTGCAAGTTGTAGATAATTGCCGAGTGCCTGATAAACATTTTTAATCATTTTAATTGGAGGGAATGCAGTTTCAAAATAGTTTTTAAGGTCTTTGAGGTCTCCATCATCAAAAAGTAGTACAGCATACGCATTTTTTTCATCCCTTCCGGCTCTTCCTGCTTCCTGAAAATAAGCTTCAAGGTTATCAGGAATATCCATATGTGCAACAAACCTGACATCAGGCTTATCGATTCCCATTCCAAAGGCGTTGGTAGCCACCATAATCCTTGACTCTCCCTTCATCCATAGTTCTTGCTTAATATCTCGGGTTTTCTGGTCGAGACCTGCATGATAAAAATCAGTAATTATATGATTACTATTCAGGAAATTTCTTATCTCAACAGCTTTTCTGCGGCTTCTGACATAAACAATTCCACTTCCTTTCAGATTAGTAACAACTTTAAGCAACCGTTTAAACTTATCTTCTTCCTTTAAAACAACATAGGTCAGGTTTTTTCTTTCAAATGAAAGTTGAAAAACATTCGACTTTCTGAATTCAAGCTTTTCCTGGATGTCAGGTATTACTTCAGGTGTAGCTGTTGCTGTGAGTGCAATAATGGCCACTCCGGGTAGCTTCTTCCTGATTTTTGCAATGCTTAGATATGATGGCCTGAAATCATAACCCCATTGAGAAATGCAATGTGCTTCATCGACAGCCAGAAGGTTCACTTTCATTTTATCAATGTTGTGAATTATCATGTCCGTTTCAAGTCGCTCAGGGGAGAGGTATAGAAATTTTACATCATCGTAAACACAGTTGTTAATAACAACTTCTATCTCATATGAATTCATTCCGGAATGTATGGCAAGCGCCCGAATACCTCTTCTTTTCAAACCTTCAACCTGATCTTTCATAAGAGCAATCAAAGGAGTGACTACAATGCACAAACCATCCATTACAAGGGCAGGAACCTGAAAGCAAATAGATTTTCCTCCCCCCGTAGGAAGAAGGGCAAGAGTGTCCATGCCTTCAAGGACAGAGTTAATTATATCCTCTTGAAGCGGCCTGAATGACTGGTGCCCCCAATATTTTACGAGTATTTGCTGAATGTCCAAGTTCGTTTTCTCCTTCGACGAAGATAGTAAACTTTTTCTATTTATTCATCTCCCTGATAAGATTCAGTGCACTTCCTGCTTTGAACCATTCAATCTGGTTTTCATTGTAAGTATGATTTGCTTTAAATTCGTCGGTTGAACCGTCGGCGTGGTGAAGAACGACTGTAAGTGGTTTTCCCGGAGTAAATTCTTTCAATCCGATTACATCAATGGTGTCATCTTCCTGAACCTTGTCGTAGTCAGCTTTGTCAGCAAATGTAAGTCCAAGCATTCCTTGTTTTTTAAGATTTGTCTCGTGAATTCGTGCAAATGAGCGAACAAGTACAACCTTAACTCCGAGATTTCTTGGCTCCATTGCTGCATGTTCGCGTGATGAACCTTCTCCATAATTTTCATCTCCCACAACGATAGAACCAATACCAGCATTATTGTAAGCCCTCGCTGCATCAGGAACAGGAATATATTTTCCTGTTAGTTGATTTTTAACTGAATTAATTTTATCGTTGAAATAATTTGATGCTCCGATAAGCATATTGTTCGAGATGTTGTCGAGGTGACCTCTGTAGCGAAGCCATGGGCCTGCCATTGAAATATGGTCTGTTGTACATTTGCCTTTAGCTTTAATCAGAAGTTTCATTCCTGTGTAATCTGCTCCATCCCAGGCATTAAAAGGTGAAAGCAGTTGCAACCTTTCCGATTTAGGATCAACAACTATTGTTACATCACTGCCATCCTCTGCAGATGCTTGAAAACCAGGGTCGTCAACTTCAAAGCCTTTTGGAGGTAATTAATATCCTGAAGGTTCATTAAGCTTTACCTGTTCGCCATTGTCATTTGTCAGGGTGTTATCAATCGGATTGAAATCAAGTTTTCCTGATATTGCAATCGCAGCCACCATCTCAGGCGAAGCAACAAATGCGTTTGTGTTCGGATTACCGTCAGCTCTTTTCCTGAAGTTACGATTAAAGGAGTGAACGATTGAGTTTTTCTCCTCTTTATCAGCTCCGGGTCTTGCCCATTGTCCGATGCAGGGGCCACAGGCATTTGTGAATATTTTTGCACCTGCTTCTTTAAAAATATCAATCAAACCATCTCTTTTAGCCGTAAAATAGACTTGTTCAGAGCCGGGATTTATACCTAAGATTGCCTTTGGTTTTATTCCTTTGTCAAGTGCATCTTTTACAATTGATGCAGCTCTGGTCAGGTCTTCATAGGATGAGTTGGTACAAGAACCTATTAAAGCCCATTCTACATCTATTGGCCAGTCATTCTTTTTTGCAGCCTCAGTCATTTCTGCGACAGGAGTTGCTAAGTCAGGTGTAAACGGACCGTTTAGATGCGGAGTAAGTGTGTTAAGGTCAATCTCAATTACCTCATCAAAATACTTTTCAGGGTTTGAATAGACCTCTTCATCGCCAGTCAGATATTCTTTTATTTTATTTGCCAT
>JAUVIX010000181.1 GCA_030592565.1 Chlorobiota bacterium | reverse complement strand
CAGTGCCTAAACAGAAGGATTGACAATATCAATACCGTAAAGCAAGAAGTTAAAGCATGGCAGGAACATAGAAACAATAAAAATGCTGTCATCAACTGGAGGTTTGAAGCAAAAAACGCAAGGATAAAATTGAAACGACTTTATCCGTCAATTGAACGTTGACTTGACACTAGTACTCAGTGTTCTATCAATAGTCTTCCCGAAGCTTCGGGAGAGATTTTGAGGAGCAAAAAATTACTTCGGAGCAATCCTCAATAAAAATAAAGCAAGAACGCCGAAAATAATATTTGGCAGCCATACAGCAAGAACAGGGTTGAGATCGCCATGGGTGGCAAAGACAGTTGAGATTTGCTGGAACAAAATAAACCCGAATGTGAGTGCTATTCCCAGTCCAAGGTGCATCCCTATACCTCCCCGCACTTTTCTGCTCGACAGCGACACACCAATCATTGTAAGAATAATGGTGGCAAACGGAAAAGCAATCCTTTTTTGTTTATCAACTTCGTACTCCTTGATTTTTTCAGAGCCTTTCAGCTTCTCCTTTTCAATGAATGCCCTTAACTCAAAATAATTCAATGTCTTCAGGTCATCAAGGATGAAAGTGAATTCGCGTGGGTCAAGATTAATAAGAGTATCCAGCTCCTTCCCTTTTCTAAGAGTCTCGTCCATTCCGTCAAAGGTTCTGATGTAATAATCTTTAATTTTCCATAATCCCGAAACGCTATCCCATAATATCCGGTTTGAATTTAATTTGTAAACAAGCTTGTTACTTTGAAACTTCTCAAGGGAGAACTTAAACCCGGTATTTGTTTCATTATTATAGCTTTCAAGATAAACAAAGGTTCCCGGCTTAATCTGCATATGCATATTGTAATCCCTGTTTCTGTATGGATTTTTCAGATAGGTTTTTTCAAAAATCATCATAGTTTTATTGGTACGCGGAATCAGGAAGTTAGCAAGATAGAACGACATCAGTCCGAGAACCGTAGCTGCTATTAGGTATGGTCGCAGGAATCGCCAGAAGCTTACGCCGCTACCGAGTATTGCTACAATTTCGCTGTCGGCAGCCATTTTTGAGGTAAAAAAGATAACTGCAATAAAGGTGAACAGATAACTGAAAAGGTTTATAAAGTATGGAATGAAATTCATATAATAGGAGAAGATAATGTCTGTTAGCGGTGCTTCCTTCTCAATGAAGTCATCAATTTTCTCGGAAATATCAAAAATGATTACAACGACAATAAGTAGTGAAATGGCAAAGAAGAAAGTGCCAAGAAACTTCTTAATAATATATATATCAATTTTTTTCAAACTCTGGTATTGTTTTTATAATATTATGTTTCAGACATCTACGATTGAAATTTATCTGTAGCGATAAGCGTCCACGCTTGCTTTTGTTATATTTAAAGTCTTCTTCCCAACTGCTTTATCATTTTGTTTTTCCATTCAGTAAATGTGCTTGCTAAAATATGGGCTCTTGCTTCATTAACCAGCCACAGATAGAAAGCAAGATTATGCAAACTGGCAATCATACCTGCAAGTACTTCCTGCGAAATGAGCATATGCCTGAGGAAAGCCTTTGAATATTGCCTGTCAACAAATGATGTTCCCTCCTCATCCAAAGGGCTGAAATCATTTTTCCACTTTTCGTTTTTAATATTTATGATTCCGTTTTTAGTATAAAGAAGACCGTGCCGTGCATTACGTGTTGGCATAACACAGTCAAACATATCAATCCCAAGAGCGATACTCTCCAAAATATTTACCGGTGTTCCTACTCCCATTAAGTAACGTGGTTTATCCTCTGGAAGTATCCGGCAAACAAGATCGGTCATTTCATACATCAGTTCGTGTGGTTCGCCAACCGAGAGTCCGCCTATTGCATTCCCGTCAGCTCTATAGCCGGCAATTTCTTCTGCCGACTTCTTTCTTAAATCCTTATAAACACTACCCTGAACAATAGGAAACAGAGCCTGACTGTGACCATATTTTGGTTCACTGTTTTCAAAATGAGTTACACACCTTTTTAGCCACTGATGTGTAAGGTCAAGAGAGTTTTTAGCATAATCGTAATCACACGGATAAGGAGTACACTCATCGAAAGCCATAATAATATCAGCTCCAATGGTTCTTTGAATATCAATTACATATTCAGGAGTGAAGTTATGTTTAGAACCGTCGATGTGAGAATTAAAAAGAACGCCTTCCTTGCTGAGTTTTCTTGTGTTTGCAAGTGAATAAACCTGGTAGCCGACACTATCAGTGAGTATAGGTTTGTCCCAGCCATTAAATTTGTGAAGTCCGCCTGCGCTTTCAATTACATCAAGTCCCGGCCTAAGATAGAGATGATATGTATTTCCAAGAATAATCTGCGCTTTTGTGTCCTCACTAAGTTCCTTTATGTGAACAGCTTTAACCGCTCCTGTTGTCCCCACCGGCATAAAGATTGGAGTCTTAATTTTACCATGGTCAGTGGTAATGACTCCTGCCCTCGCCGATGATTCAGAATCCTTTTTTTCTAACTTAAACTGCATTAAATATTTTTCTGATTATACGACCGCAAAGGTATTGAAATCTATTGTTAACAATATTTTATTTTTTTTCTATAATAATCCGAAATCATTGGATATTTTTGTAATAACTAATAATTAATATACCATAGATGGAGATTAGTTTGCTTTTTCTTTTTATTTTTTGGGTGTTTGTCGTTTTGGCAATCATTCAGCTATTCTATTTCTGGATAATATTCAGTCGGTTTGCATTTTACAAAGAGAAGAAAAAAACTCCGGTAGATGTTCCTGTATCGGTTATAATTTGTGCAAAAAATGAATATTATAACTTAAAAGAGTATCTCCATTTGATCCTTGAGCAGGATTATCCCGATTTTGAGGTTGTGGTTGTTAATGATGCTTCTGATGATGAAACTATTTTCTTTCTTGAGGATATGGAGAGAAAGTACGTTAATCTTAGCATAGTAACCCTTATGCAGGATCTCAATTTCTTTTCGGGCAAGAAGTTTCCGTTGTCCGTTGGAATTAAATCAGCAAAGAATGAACATCTGCTTTTAACCGATGCAGATTGTCGTCCGGCAGGGAAAAACTGGATACGGGAAATGGCTGGTCGTTTTGATACAAAAGCAGAAATTGTTCTTGGATATGGAGCTTACAATGAAATTCCGGGTTTTCTTAACAAAATTATCCGTTATGAAACGGCAACCACAGCACTTCAATATTTTTCGTATGCATTAAGTGGAATTCCATATATGGGTGTTGGGCGAAATCTGGCCTATAAAAAGGAATTATTTATAAAAAGTAAAGGGTTTATATCGCACTACAATGTGGCCTCTGGTGATGATGACCTTTTTATTAACAAGGTGGCAACGAAATCAAACACTGTCATTTGTGCTAACTATGATGGATTTACTTTTTCAAAGCCTCAGGAATCAACTCGAAACTGGTTCAGTCAAAAGAGAAGACACCTGTCTGCCGGAAAACATTATAAGTTCAAACATCTGCTTTTGTTGGGAACATGGTCGCTTAGTACTTTTTTGTTTTATTTTTTACTTATCAGTTTATTATCAGTTAATTATATGACTGTTATTGTTGGCTCAATCTTTTTGCTAAGGTTGTTATCACAATTAATAATTTATAAAAAAACATTTAATAGGTTAAACGAAAAAAAATTATTACTAATTTCGCCGCTTGTTGAAGTGATTTTATTAATACTGTATCCGATTATTATAATTTCTAACCTGTTTGTTAAGCAGAATAGATGGAAGTAGCAACGCATTTAACTGAAAAAGCATTACGTGATTACAGGCTGGTTAAGCTGGCTATAGATGAAGGCGATCAGAAGGCTTATGCCGATTTGATGGGCAACTATCGTGATTCGCTCTATTTTATGCTGCTAAAAATGACAAATAATCCACACGATGCCGAAGATTTGACCATTGAAGCATTTGGAAAAGCATTTAAAAAGCTGCATCAATATACTCCCGATTATGCGTTCAGCACCTGGTTGTTTAAGATTGCCTCCAACAATTGTATCGACTTTATTCGTAAGAAAAAGAAATATACTTTTTCGATAGATCAGAATTATGATGATGAGGAAGGTACTGAAATGGCAAGCAGAATACCATCTCAAACCCTGAATCCTGAAGAGGAAATTGTCAGAAAGCAAAAGATAAAACTAATGCGCGAAGTGGTTGAAAAGCTGAAACCTCATTATCGCACATTAATTGAACTCAGGTATTTTAAAGAGTATTCGTACGATGAAATTGCTGAGGAGCTAAATCTTCCACTTGGCACTGTTAAGGCCCAGCTTTTCAGAGCAAGGGAATTCCTCTTCCAGATTATGAAGCATTCCAAGGATATAATTTAGATTTATAATTCAGTAAACCAGAAAAAACCCCGCCCGATAAATAATCTGGCAGGGTCGGATTCATTGCTTAAGGGCTGTTTTTAATAAAAGCTCTAAAAAATTGACTTGCGCAAAATATAATAATTATCCCATTCGTCAAGGAGGAAATCAGTTAACGGTACTATAAAATCAGTTAACGGCAAAAATTATCTTTTTCTGCCGATTAAATATTAACAAGTATATCATACAATAAATTCTATCTGGATTTTTGCATTTAATCATTTTAGCATTTATATTTTTGTGTAATTTTGACCCTTATTAATAATTTACAAGAAACAAATAAAATGGCACTTACAGATTTTAAAAAAGCAATACTGGAGGGGATTCCCAACGAACTACCAGCTACAAAAGCTTATGACTCAAATATTAGTCATGCACCTAAACGTAAAGATATTTTAACTCTGGAAGAAAAAAAAATTGCTGTAAGAAATGCACTTCGCTATTTTGACAAAAGACATCATCCAATTCTTGCTCCCGAATTTAAAAAGGAGCTGGATGATTATGGCAGGATATATATGTATCGCTTTCGTCCCGATTACAGAATATATGCCAGGAGTATTGATGAGTTTCCTCATAAGTCGAAACAGGCGGCTGCAATTATGCTCATGATCAGTAATAATCTTGATGATGCCATTGCCCAACACCCTTATGAGTTAATAACTTATGGAGGCAATGGAGCAGTATTTCAAAACTGGGCGCAATATCTACTGACAATGAAATATCTTGCTGAAATGACTGATGAGCAGACATTGGTAATGTATTCAGGAAACCCGCTTGGGCTTTTTCCATCTCATAAAGATGCTCCTCGTGTTGTGGTTACAAATGGAATGGTTGTTCCAAATTATTCAAAGCAGGATCATTGGGAAAAATTTAATGCTCTCGGAGTTTCACAATATGGACAGATGACCGCTGGTTCATTTATGTATATCGGACCGCAGGGAATTGTACACGGAACAACAATTACCGTACTGAATGCAGGGAGGATGATTCAAAAAGACAATGAAGGTCTTGCAGGAAAGCTTTTTGTCTCGTCAGGCCTTGGCGGAATGTCGGGTGCTCAGTCAAAAGCTGCTGTCATAGCAGGAGCCATTGGTGTTGTTGCAGAGGTGAACCCCAAAGCTGTAGAAAAAAGACATAGCCAGGGATGGGTTGATGAAGCATATAATGATCTTGATGAGCTACTTGCCCGTATTAAAAAGGCAAAAGCTGACAAAGAGGCTGTATCTCTTGCTTACGAAGGTAATATTGTTGATTTGTGGGAAAAATTTGCAGAAGAAGATGTTTTTGTTGAGCTTGGTTCTGACCAGACATCTCTCCATAATCCCTGGGCAGGAGGTTATTATCCTGCAGGGCTCTCATTTGAAGAATCAAATATTATGATGGCTGAGAATCCTGAGGAGTTTAAGAAAAGAGTTCATGATTCCTTAAAACGACAGGTTAAAGCAATAAATGCTTTAACAGCAAAAGGAATGTATTTCTTTGATTATGGAAATGCTTTTCTGCTTGAAGCAAGCAGAGCAGGAGCCGATATTTTAAAAGAAGACGGCAATTTTAAATACCCTTCCTATGTTCAGGATATAATGGGGCCAATGTGTTTCGATTATGGATTCGGGCCTTTCCGTTGGGTATGTACTTCCTCAAAGCCCGAAGATCTTGACCTGACAGATAATATAGCTGCAGAAGTGATGGAGGAGATAGCAGCTACGGCCCCTCCGGAAATTATGCAACAAATGAGGGATAATATTAAATGGATCAGGGAAGCAAAGAAGAATAAGCTGGTTGTTGGTTCGCAGGCAAGGATACTTTATGCCGATTGTGAAGGAAGAACAAAAATAGCCGCTGCTTTTAACGAAGCAATCAGGGATGGTAAAATTTCTGCGCCAATTGTTCTTGGCCGTGACCATCATGATGTTTCGGGAACCGATTCTCCATACCGTGAAACTTCCAATATTTACGACGGTTCACAGTTTACTGCTGATATGGCAATACAAAATGTCATTGGCGATTCATTCAGAGGTGCTACCTGGGTTTCTATCCACAATGGTGGCGGAGTAGGCTGGGGAGAAGTTATAAACGGCGGTTTTGGAATGGTGCTGGATGGCTCGGATGATGCAGACCGCAGGTTAAAAATGATGCTCTATTGGGATGTGAATAATGGTATTGCACGTCGTAGCTGGGCTAGAAACGATGGTGCCCTGTTTGCAATAAAACGTGCTATGGAAGATGAACCAAATCTAAAAGTTACTGTTCCTGTTATTGCAGATGATGAGCTAATCAATAATTTATTTTAGAACTTTATGGCAAGAGATATTAATTTTATGGAACCTGAACATTTTGAGTTCCTTAAATCGGTTTCTATTTTTAAAAGGCTGACTGATGCTGAGATTGAGCAGGTGGTCAAATACTTATACATTAAGCAAATTGCTGAAAACGAAACTGTTTTTGCCCGTCTTTCAACCGATCAGGTATTATATATTGTGCGATTTGGTAAGCTCAGACTGGAGTTGCCGGGTCAGGATGACAGGATTTATGAAAAGACAGATGTGTTTGGAGAGATTGCAGTTTTGAATCATAAGTTCAGGTCAGGAACCATCAAGGCTGTTGCCCCTTCTTTACTTATTTGCTTTAATGGAAAGGATCTGTTTAATGATAAAAAGATACCTGCATCAATTTCTTTGAAGATAATCGTAGAAGTAGCCAAAATTATTACAGAATATCTCAGCACAGTAGAGAATACATCAACTCATACACTTATTGAGAATGGAGAGAATGATTACGTTGAGTTTAAGTCAACTTTGCGCTATAACCTTTACACAAAGAAATTTGATAAGGAGATGGAACATGCTGCATTGAAAACAATTACTGCTTTTATGAACTCTTCCGGTGGCACATTGATAATTGGTGTTGATGATGATAAAAATATTCTTGGATTGGAGAATGATAAGTTCAAAGATGATGATAAAACCCTTTTGCATCTTACTAAGCTCATTCAGGAAAGAATAGGGATGCATCATACATCATTT
>JAUVIX010000191.1 GCA_030592565.1 Chlorobiota bacterium | reverse complement strand
CATGAATTCGCACTGTGAATCTGCTCAAGGAGGAACCAACAATGAAAGATGCATATATAGTAACATCCGTAAGAACACCGGGGTGCAGGAGAATAATCAACTCCTGTATATAATATCAATGTTTTTTGCACACCCCACTGATCTAAAGTGGCCTGAACTGTATCACCTAACGACTGATTTATCGTAATGTTATAAACTGCATTCTGCTGATTTGGAGAGACATCTGAAAGGGCTGCAATGTGATTGTTGGACGAATTCTCATTATAGTCACCATCAGTTTCTGACCAGTAGGCCATATCGGAACTCACTACAGAGTAAGCTTCTCCAAAACCATTTTTATAGAAAACCCAGTTAGCTTTCCCTCCTATTCCCTCAAAAACCATAAACACCTTGTCATTATGCATAACAAGTTCATCCACTCCGTCGTGGTCAATATCATCAAAATAGCAAGCTGTAGTTACAACATATTGTCCGTCAGTCCACCGAGAAGCCTCGGTATAGACATTTGCATTTTTTATATGTGATGAATAACGATGCTCCCAATCAGCAACTTCCCCGGATGTATGCCATCCTGTTTCGTGCAGGTTAATCATCATTGTGTACCAGGCAAGTTGAGCTAAATTATTATCATTTACACCGTTAAGAAAATTAAATGCATCTGTCCACACAGAGCCATAATTCCATTGTGGTGAATGATAGTCAGAATGTGAGGGTGTGGCAGCCCAGTTCATATACCAACTGTTATTACTTCCTCCATATCCTTCTGTTCCACCAAGTAAATTATAGGTTCCTTTAGTGAGGTTTGCTCCGCTTCCATTAAAATCGGAGTTTTGGATTGCATCATCAAGTTTCCAGACATTTACACCAGGATAATTATCGTGACAATACCATAATACATCCCAATAGTTATTAAGAAAATCTGTGCCGTTATGCTCATTCATTTCGGCAGCAACCTCCCAGTCAGTTCCGTAAACACAGATATTATATTGCCCAATAGAGGCAATTTGATTTTTAGCATCATCGGGGTGATACATCATATTACCAACAAAAGTATTGTTTATAGGGATGACGCGAAGACTTACACCGGAGCCATTGTTCATCCAGTGTATTTTACCGTTATCATATCCGTAAAGATGTGGAGAATCATCAAGAACCACTCCCCACACACCATGCTGTGTCCAGTTATCTCCAAGCCAGTCAACAACACCGGCATCGGGATAATAGCCCTGACCCAGCCAGACACGCTCCGGTACCCAAGCAATACGGGGAATATAATTATAACGGTATTGTACCATTTGCGATTCTATATAAACCGACCAGTTATTCATTTCATCATATGCAAAAGGCATAATATTTTGCCCAAGCGCAGAAGTCATCATACAGGCGAGACCATTTGCTGCCATAATTGAAAGCGAGTCATTAAATTCTGGATTGTGCCATTCAGCGGCAGGTATTAATGTGCCGGACATATGAAAATTACCCGGAATCCCTGTTTCTTTATGCACTTTCATAACCTCATCGTAACCACTTTGGTCAAGCCCGCCAACACCATTCGGATCTCCATAAAAAACATCGGTGTATGTCAATCCCTGATTTCCATGATGCACAAAAGCACAGTTTCCTACATCCTTGGAACTTGCCCCGTCTGACAAAAACTCGTCAACGACTTTTCCATTTAAGATGATCTGTATTTTAACAGACAAATTTTTCAATTCCTGTTTTGAAACAGGATAATCAATAGATGCCTCCAGCATATTGCTTCCGGGAGTCCTCAGATAATCGACAGATTGAGAGCTATGTTTCAGTGAATTAATTTTTAATGAGGATTTAAACTCACTTTTTGATTGAATTTTAACTGTTACCAAAACTGATATTTTCTTTCCTGAAAAATTATCTTTAATAACCTCATTTCCACATCTTGTTACCATATCATCAAAAGTCACCCTTAGTATTAAATTCCCATCTTCTACACGAGCAAAAACTGAAGAAATATCGCCTGTTTCATCAGTGCAGTCACCAACTTCATCAAATCCAATAAAATTATCAGGAGACCAGGTTTGGGGGTCACCGGTAAAATTTTGAGCATTCAAAATAGTATAAATCGTGAAAAACAACGAAACAAAAAGAAACTTCCTCATTTTAATTATTCATAATTAAGGCACAAAACTACAACAATTTGAAAAATATCTATCTTTGCGCCCAATCAATGTAAAAACAAACAAACAAAAATACAATATTTATGAAAAGGTTTACACTACTCTTGCTTAGCATTCTTTTATTTACTGGTTCTTCCGTAATATCACAAACGGTTAATGTTACATTCAGAGTTGACATGCAGAATGAAATTGTATCAGACAGTAGTGTTCACATTGCAGGGGGGTTCCCTTCTCCACTTCCCTGGTGGAATCCTGGAGGGATAGAAATGACAGAACCAATGCTAGGCAGTGTTTATGAAAAAACACTAGCGTTAATCCCTGGCGAAACTGTTGAGTTTAAGTATATAAACGGGAATGAATGGGGTGATGATGAATGGGTTAATGGAAATTGTAGCCCTGGTGGTGGAAACAGGACAGTAACAGTTCCTTCAAATGACACTACTTTAGGGCTTGTCTGTTTTAACAACTGCCTGCCTTGTGTAGTTCCACAAGTAAATGTTACATTTCAAGTTGATATGACAAATGAAACAGTTTCTGCCGACGGTGTTCACATTGCTGGCTCATTCAATGGATGGGACTCTGATTCAACTGAGATGTTACCTATCGGGAACAGTATCTATGCCGTAACTTTTGAATTGGACCAAGGAGGATATTACGAATATAAATTCCTTAATGGCAATGCCTGGGGCACCCAGGAAGTTGTTCCGGAAGATCCTTGTGGTGTTGATGACGGAAATGGAGCATACAACCGATATTTAACAGCACTTGCTGATTCAACACTTCTGGCAGTATGCTTTGGCAGTTGCGATCCTTGCTCTGCACTAATTGATATTGAGGTTACTTTCCAGGTTGACATGTCAAACCAAACCCCTTCTCCTATCGGTGTTCATATTGCCGGCAATTTCCAGGGATGGGTTACTGATACTAGTCTTATGACAGATAATGGTGGTGGGATGTGGTCATATACCACAATACTTACAGCAGGAAACTATTATGAATATAAGTTTATCAATGGAATTACCTGGGATGATGATGAAGATGTACCTGCTCCTTGTAACCAGAACGGGAACAGATATCTCACTGCTCCCGATTCTGACACAACCCTACCTGCTTTATGCTTTGGAAGTTGTAACATCTGCAATCCGCCTTTGTATGATGTAACCTTCACAGTAGATTTATCAACCCAGACTATCTCACCTATTGGTGTATATATTGTTGGGTCTTTCAATAATTGGGACACAACAACAACACAGATGACAAATACATCAGGCAACTATTACCAGGCAACTCTTTCATTAGGAGAGAATGATTATCACGAATTTAAATATTTAAATGGAAATTCATGGGCAAATACTGAATATGTTCCCGAAGGATGTAACAGTTACAACGGAAACCGTTATTTGACGATACCCGGAGCTAATACTGTGCTCGATACAGTTTGCTTTAACGAATGTGACGCATGTGTAAATCAGCTTTACACATTTAGCCTCAAAGTTTTCCTCGAAGGACCATTTAACGGCTCTACAATAAATACTGATTTAAATAACAATAACGTTATTCCAGAAAGTCAACCCTACAATACGGCTCCCTGGAATTATGACGGATGGGAAACCCTTAATGCTCCACCGGAGGCATCTGTGGTTGATTGGATTTTGGTTGAATTCAGAGAGACAGATGGTGATGCAGCATCAGCGACTGCTGATAAATTCCTTGACCATCAGGCTGCTTTACTTCTAGAGGACGGTTCAATAGTAAAACCCGATGGTGTTAACTCTATTCAATACACTGGAGACATTACTAATAACCTCTATGTTGTTATTTATCACAGAAACCATCTTGCGATTATGTCGGCTACTGCATTAAATGGATTAGGGAGTGTTTATAGCTACAATTTTACCGATGCCCTCTCAAAAGCTTATCTTAACGGTCAAAAAGACCTGGCAGGCGGCTATTTCGGGATGATTGCCGGAGATAGCGATGGAAGCGGAATTATTAATGCAGATGATAAAGATGTGAATTGGAATGGTGATGCTGGAAAAGCAGGATATTTCGGTAGTGACCTGAATCTTGATTCTCAGGTTAATAATCCTGACAAAAACGATCTTTGGGAACCTAATCTTGACGAAGAATCCAAGGTACCCACTACATCTGTTTTTAGTTGTGGAGACCTATTATTTGATGAACGTGACGGACAAAGCTATGCTACTGTTCAAATAGGAACCCAGTGCTGGATGGCCGAAAACCTGAATCTTGGAACAATGATTAACTCTACCACCGGTGGCACTAATAATGATGGAGAGCAAACCAGCAATGGTATATTTGAAAAATACTGCTATGACAACAACTTAAGCAACTGCGATACTTACGGAGGACTTTACCAGTGGGATGAGATGATGCAATATTCCACTGTAGAAGGCACTCAGGGAATTTGCCCCTCAGGTTGGCATTTACCTACAGATGCAGAATGGTGTACTCTGGAGCAAGAGGTTGACCCCACAATAACGTGTAACAGTATGGATTTTAGAGGTCTTGACGGGGGAGGAAAATTAAAAGATATAGGCACAACGTTTTGGTTTTATCCAAATGCCGGAGCATCAAACACCAGCGGCTTCACAGCTCTTCCGGGTGGCTATTGCACTCCAGCAGGTTTGTTCGGAGATATAACTTTCGTGGCTATCTTTTGGTCATCAACCGGCGACAGCTCAACTGCCTGGTATCGAGGTTTGAGCCGCAGTTTTGCAAAGATATCCAGATATCCTAATAGCATACCATATGGATACAGCGTACGGTGCTTGAAGGACTTCTAAATATCTGCAACAATTCTTGCAGGGTGCAAGCTAACACTGCATTAGAAAACTAAATAAGCAAGCAATATTAAATTATATCTATCTACATAAAAACTCTCCATATAAATTTGGGGAGCTTTTTATTGGGATTAATTATCTTTGCCACTCAAAAACAAATTATACTATGCAACTATCTGAAACACTTGCGAATCTTTGGAAAAGCTTATATCCACAGAAAAATACAATATTACTCCAAAGTTTCCTCGAAGAGATTGAGATAACAAAACAAGAAATCCAATTTCCATCCCACAATCCTGAATGGTATAAAGACGCAGTAGTATATTCGCTTTATGTTGATCTTTTTAATACTGACTTTGATGGATTAAAAGAAAAACTCAACTATTTACAAAATCTGGGCGTAAACTGCCTTTGGCTTCTCCCTATTCTGGATTCTCCGATGAAAGATGCAGGATTCGACATTCGGGATTACCAACAAATCAGAACAGAACTATTGGGGTTACCCAAAACAAGCACAAAAGAAGAGCAAAGAAAAATATTCAGGAATTTCCTCCAGGAAGCCCACAAGAGAGGTATAAAAGTTATTTTTGACATTGCTATCAACCACACTTCCGAAGAACACGCCTGGTTTAAGGAATCACGAAAATCAGAAGATAACCCCTATCGTGATTATTATATCTGGTCAAAAAATACAACCCTGTATAAAGATGCAAGGATAATTTTTTATGGTTTATGCGAAAGCAACTGGCAAAAAGATGGTGACTGGTATTTCTTCCACAGATTTTTCGAATTTCAGCCGGACCTGAATTTTAAAAACCCACAGGTACTTATTGAAATGACTCGCAACTTCCTCTTCTGGATGAAAGAGGGTGTGGACGGATTCAGAGCAGATGCTATTCCGTACCTCTGGAAAGAAGATGAAACAACCTGTGAGAATCTTCCCCAAACACATACCGTCGTTAAATTTTTTAGGGCTGTCCTCGATTACATCCGGCCTAACACATTGCTGCTCGCCGAAGCCTGTCAGAAACCCAAAGAGGTTGTGAAATATTTCGGCAACGGTGATGAGTGTAATGCAGGCTATCATTTTCCACTGATGCCCCAGATGTTCAAAGCCATTGCAGCACAAAATAGTGAGCCGATAACAAAAACCCTTAGTCCGGATGTTACACCCAACATTCCGGAAACAGTACAGTGGTTTACTTTCCTACGGTGCCATGATGAATTGAGCCTGGAATTGGTTTATGTTTCGGAAGAAGATAGAAAATATATTCATAATAATTATTGTCTGAAGCCCGAATGGGACTTCCGGCTTGGTCAGGGGATATCTGCACGCCTATCAGAACTTATGCAAAGAAACCCGAAAAAAATAGCTCTTGCTTATTCAATTATGCTCACATTGCCCGGAACTCCTATAATCTATTATGGTGATGAATATGGCAAGGTCAATGACGAGAGTTATTACAAAGAGATGATAAAACATACAGGGAAAGATGATACTCGTTTTTTAGTCAGAGGGAAAATTGATTGGGATAATCTGAAGACAGAGCTTAGCAATCCGGAGTCGTTCCATTCTAAAGTTTATGGCAACATTAAATTAATGGTGACAACAAGAAACCGCTATAAATGTTTTGGCAGAGGAAATATCGAATGGGTTGATGTTGATGACGGTAAGGGAAACAAACATAAAGAGGTTCTTGCCTTTACCAGATATTTTCAAGATGAGAAGCTACTAATTATCAATAATTTATCTGACAAAGAAACCTCACTTAATATCAAACAATTTGAATTCCCGGATGTTGATGTTCTGGGACAGAAATTAGCTTTTACTGAGAAAAGTGAACTTCTACTTAAAGAATACGATTACTATTGGATTTCAATTTAGATTAGGATAACTGTTGTGCTCCTATGGAGCGCCAATAACGTTCTTTGATGTTTTTTACCAATGTTTAGCTCCTAACGGAGCTTTGATGGAGTACTAATAGCGTTCTTTTAAAATATTATCAAGGTTTTGCTCCTAAAGTAGCCTTGATAGAGCACTTTATAAATAGCTCAAACTTATGAATCTTTATTCAGGTAATTACCCCAGAGGGCATACGCGTCAACTTAAGACTGTTAATAGCTGATTTGCAGCGCATAAAGTTATTTGATAAAAATGTTTGCACCCCTCACCTTTTTCGATAGCTATCGGAACTCCCAACGGGAGAGGAAAGGCCTGCGCGACAGCTTCTTCCCTCTCCTTGAGGAGAGGGATAGGGTGAGGTG
>JAUVIX010000139.1 GCA_030592565.1 Chlorobiota bacterium | reverse complement strand
GTTAATAATTAGGTTTATTCTTTTCTTTTTAGTCACCTTACTTAATTGCAGACAGGAGTGGTTAACCTGTCTGCTTTTTTTTTGTAAAAACCTCTCTTGATAATAATCTGAGGCAAAATAAAGCAATTAGGCACTTTTTTATAATAGAGAACTTATGTAAAAAATAATTGCTTTATCTTTGGCCGTAAAAGATCATAATAAAGTATGAAGAATATTTATGGCTTAACCTGGCAGATATCACTAATTCTGCTTTCTTTTTGTTTATTTATTCCTGGCATCTCGTATTCTCAAAATTCTGACGAACTACAATACTATTTGGAGAATCCTCAATTTCATAGGGTTAATACTGCGACTCCCCGTTCGTCTTTTTACCCTTTTGATGCTATTGAGGATGCTCTAAAAAATGAAAAGTCTGAATCTCCTTTTATCAAAATTCTGAATGGAAAGTGGAAATTTAACTGGGCGCAAAAGCCTGATGACCGCCCGAAGGATTTTTATAAACCTGATTATGATGTTTCCGCCTGGGATGAGATAGATGTTCCTTCTAACTGGGAGCTGAAAGGCTATGGTGTCCCTATCTATACTGATGTTGATTATCCATTTCCTTCTAATCCACCACATATACCATACGATTATAATCCGGTTGGCTCATACAAAACTGTATTTGAGATACCGGATAGTTGGGATAACGGGGATATTTTTATTCATCTTGGGGGTGTCCGATCAGCATATTATTTGTGGATAAATGGAAACCTTATTGGATATAGTCAGGGTAGTAAAACTCCTTCAGAATTTGAAATTACTAATTTGGTTGAAAAAGGGAATAATACTCTTGCATTAGAAGTTTATCGCTGGAGCGATGGTAGTTATCTTGAGGATCAGGACTATTGGAAGATAAGTGGTATTGAACGTGATGTTTTTCTCTATTCGACGCCAAAGGTTGCAATTAAAGATTTTTTTGTCAATGCAGGACTTGATGATTATTATTCAAACGGGATTTTTAAACTTGATGTTAAGCTCGAAAATAACTCAAAGTATGAGGCTTTAAATTATAAAATCAATTTCGATCTGTTTGAGACAGGTGGTAATGAATCGAAGAGCCGCCCAGCGAAAAGAGTATTACATAATTCGTACAGAATAAATTTTTTAGCAGGAGAACAGAGAAATATTACTTTTAATGATGTAGTTCCTTCCATAAAAAAGTGGTCAGCTGAATCTCCGGCACTATATAATCTGGTTATTTATCTATTAGATGTTGATGATAAGATTGTTGAGGCTGTAAGTGCAAAAATTGGTTTTCGTACCATCGAAATAGAAGGCAGTCAACTACTTGTCAATGGAGTTTCGGTGACTATCAGGGGAGTTAACCGGCACGAGCATGATATTCTGAACGGCAGGGTTATAACCAAAGAATTAATGGTTGAGGATATTGAGCTTATGAAAAAGTTTAATATCAATGCCGTGCGATGCAGCCATTACCCAAACGGGCCGGAATGGTATGAATTGTGTGATGAGTATGGGTTATATATTATTGACGAAGCAAACATCGAAGCACACGGCAGCGACCCTTACAATCCTGAAAAAACTCTTGCTGATAAGCCGGAATGGAATCTTGCATTTATTGAGCGGACAAAGGCTATGATTGAGCGTGATAAAAATCATCCGTGTATAATTATCTGGTCGCTTGGAAATGAAACAGGATACGGACAGAACTTCAGAGATACATATAATTTGATTAAAAAAAGAGACCCTACCCGTCCTGTTCAGAGTGAAGATGCAGGATTGAAGGGGTTATCGGATATATATTGCCCAATGTATAAGAAGATTGATTTTATTGAAGACTATGCAAAGTCGGATGAAACAAAGCCTCTTATTCTTTGTGAATATGCACACGCAATGGGAAACAGTGTTGGAAACCTGCAGGATTACTGGAGTGTTATTAATAATTATCCAAAACTGCAAGGCGGGTTTATTTGGGATTGGGTTGATCAAACATTCCTTAAAATTGATGATAAAGGTGAAGAGTACTGGGCTTATGGTGGCGATATGGGATATTCGGGCATTTCCAATGATTCCAACTTTTGTGCAAATGGTCTTGTAGCAGCCGACCGATCTTTACATCCGCATATTTGGGAGGTTAAAAAAGTTTATCAGCCAGTTAGGTTTCGTTTTATTAATATGGACTCCGGTTTAGTTCAAATAATTAATAGTTATGACTTTACAAATCTTAATGAACTGGCTTTTCAATGGGAAATAATGACTGATGGACGTATAATTCATTCGGGAGAAATATCAATGATAAATTTAAAACCGCATGATACTTTGTTCCTAAATCTGAATCTTCCTGAGTTCGGGAAGAAGTGGGGAAGTCAGTATTTTTTGATGGTAAAAGCATTTTCAAACCGTGAAAGTAATTTAATTTCCATAGGCCATCTTGTAGCCTGGGAACAGGCACAATGGCCAGAGACTACGGTAATGACTGGCACTCGAACGCATCCGGTTGTGAAAAATCGTATTTTTAAGGATATTAGCGATTTGCCGGAATTAAAAACTATATGGAATGGGAGTGAATTATTAATCAAAGGCAAAGATTTTGAAATTATATTTGACAGTCTGTCCGGAATTATGAAATCATATAAATATGGAGGAAAGGAACTACTTCTTCGTGGGATGCAACCCAATTTTTGGAGACCGCCTACTGATAATGATCTGGGAAACGGAATGCCCGACAGATGTGCAATTTGGAAGGATGTGCAGTACATTCTTAGAAAGAAACGGGCAGTTGTAATGCATTCACAAAGGAATGTTAAGTTTGTCACAGAATTTCAACATATCAGTTCGGGAATGATGATTAGTGTTGGCTATCTGGTTTTTCGTAACGGAGCTATAAAAGTATCCCTGAATTTATGGGGTGATACACGCGATCTGCCAGAGTTGCCACGCTTTGGAATGCAGATTTTGCTTCCGGGTGAGTTTGATAGCATAAGCTGGTTTGGAAGAGGCCCGCACGAGAGCTATTGGGACAGGAAAACCGGTGCTGCTATAGGGCTGTATAAAGGAACTGCCTGGGAACAATATCACAAATATGTCAGGCCTCAGGAGAACGGAAATAAGGCAGATGTGCGCTGGTTTGCTGTCTATAATGATTCGGGAACAGGGTTAATGGCTGTTGGTGATTCTGTTATCAGCACCGAAGTTTATAATTATTATCAGTATGATCTGGATCATCCCGGGGAAAAAGCTCCTCAGCGACATTGCAACGATATTAAAAAGCGGAATCTTGTAACCTGGAATATCGATTATCAGCAAATGGGTGTTGGGGGCGACAATAGCTGGGGAGCACGTACACATACTAAATATTCATTACCGGCCAGGAATTATTTTTTTGAATTTACTCTTATACCTTTTTCAAATAATACGGAACAACCAATTAAACTTAGTAAATATGTTTTTTAGAAATAATCGAATATCAGTATTATTAATTGTAGTTTTTTCACTGCAAGCTTATTTCTCACAGGCTCAATATATTAGTGGTTATATCAAAGATATTAAAGGTGAGATATTGAGATATGAATGTCAGCAGCCTGATGCTGATTCCTCTTTGCTTGTTCGCTCACTAAATAAAGAAAAATTTATTGAATGGGAAACTGCACCTATACCTCATAAATTCCAAGGCGACTCCGTTAAATTCGTCTGGATCGGTGGAATTGATGTCAATCCTGATGACCCCCATACATTTTATTTATTTGTCAATAATAAAAAGCTGTTTTCATTTTCAAGCCCTCTTGATACAGTTGTAAAAGAATGGACACAAACAGCATCCAATGGGATGGAACTCTCTTTTAAAAGTACTTTGGTTGATAAATATGGCGACCTTTTCGGATATATGTTTCTGAAGATTCCCAACCATCTGAAAAAGTCGGGGAAGTCGTTTAAAATAAAAGTCGTTGGCGAATCGGCTGACAGCAGAACCTGGTTTATGATATTCAGATATGTTGCAAAGCAGGGAGCTAAAATAAAGCAGGAGAATGCAGTTGTGAAAAATGATGGAAAGCAATTTCAGTCACTTCGTGTTGATATTCTTCATTTTGGAGAGCGGTCAACAGCAGATGTTACAATTGGAGAGTACAGTACATCCTTGCCTGTCAGCCTCGGACTTAATATTGATTATGTCGAAATCCCAGTTGTGGACAAGAATGAAACCTATAATGCTGAAATTAGGATGAACGACAGCATACTTCTGAAAATGGCAATTATTGTCCAACCTGTTAAGCATTACGATATTTATTTGCTTCCACATTCGCATGTCGATATCGGATATACACAAGTTCAAAGTGAGGTTGAAAAGACTCAGAAGGAGAATATTGCCAAAGCTATTGAAATAGCTGAAAAAAGCAGTAAGTTTCCTGCAGAAGCTCAATTCAGATGGAATACTGAAGTTATGTGGCCCGTGGAATGCTATCTTAAAAATGCAACAGAGGAGGAGAAGGAGGCATTTATCAATGCTGTTCAAAAAGGGTGGATTGAGCTTGACGGACTTTATGCAAATTTGCTTACAGAGTTATGCCGGCCGGAGGAGCTTTACAGGGCTTTTGAGTATGGTAAGAAAATAGGTAAGATGTGCAATGTGGAAATTGAGTCTGCAATGATATCCGATATTCCGGGATATTCCTGGGGACTTATTCCGGTTATGGCACAAAACGGAATCAAATATTTTTCAATCGGAACAAATACTTTTGACAGAATTGGTAGTATAATCGAAAAGAACGGTGACAAACCATTTTACTGGCAGTCACCATCCGGCGAGGAGAAGGTATTGTGCTGGATACATGGAAAAGGATATTCTGAATTTCATACAGGGCTTGGCTACGGAAAGATGTATAACACCCTCAAGGAGCAGCGGATTTTAAAATACATTGATGAGCTGGAAACAAACCACTATCCTTACGAGATGGTAGTGATGAGGTACAATATCGGCTCTGATAATGGCCCGCCGGATGAATATCTTCCAAATATCGTAAAAAAATGGAATGAAAAATTTGTTACTCCAACACTTTATATTTCTACAGTAAGTGAGTCTTTTTCGAAATTTGAAAAGATGTATGGTAGCAGATTACCTGTCTTGAAAGGCGAACTGACAGGATACTGGGAAGACGGTGCAGGCTCAACAGCCAAAGAGACTGCATTAAATCTTGCAAGCTCTGAAAGGCTTGTGCAAGCCGGGATTTTATATACAATGCTGGATACTGAAAATTATCCCAAAGAAAAGTTTGATTCTGCCTGGAGAAATGTGCTTCTCTTTACAGAACATACCTGGGGAGCATGGAACTCAGTTAGCGAACCTGAAGATAAATTTGTCAAACAACAGTGGAAAGTAAAACAGGCCTTTGCTTTGGAAGCTGACAAGCAATCAAGGGCATTACTTAAAGATGCCGTGAAGCCTGATATGGCAGAAACAATCAGAATAATAGACGTTTATAATACAAACTCCTGGAAAAGAACAGATTTAGTGACTATACCAAAAGAGTATTATTTATCAGACGCCGGAGTACGCGACAGAGCAGGTAATATATATCTATCACAACGGTTGACCTCCGGTGAGTTTGTCTTTCTTGCTGAAGATGTCCCAGCCCTTGCTGCAAAACGGTTTTATATTTTCGATAATACTAACAGTCTCACGCAAAAAGAGAATATGTTTATTGAAAACAGATTTGAAAATAACCTCATCAGATTTGAGATTAATAATCAATCCGGAAATATTGTCTTTCTAAGGTTTAAGAATTTTCCGTTTAATTCAAGCAATTTAGTAACAGGATTAAATTCATATCTGTATGTTAGCGGGCGCAATCCCCAGGCTTACTCCAATAATGGCATACCGTTTATTAATATTAAGGAATCAGGCCCTTTGGTATTTTCATATCTCATAGAATCGGATGCCCCCGGATGTAACAGCCTGACACGAGAAGTGAGGGTGATTGATAAGATTCAAAGGCTTGACATTATTAACACAATTGACAAAAAGGATATTTTAGATACTGAAGGAGCATACTTTCAATTTCCGTATAAATTGCCTGACGGCACAATAAACCTGGGACTAGCCTGGGGACATTACCAGCCTGACAAGGATCAGTTGCCCGGCTCTAATAAAAATTTCTTTACCATTCAACGATGGGTTGATATTTCAAATGAGCAGTTCGGAATAACCTTTACCGTTAAAGAGGCCCCGATTATTGAAATCGGTAGAATGACCACCGATGCAAAGGAGGTTGGATGGATTGACAAAGTATCGGAATCAACAACCCTGTTTTCGTATGTTATGAATAACTATTGGAACACTAACTATAAAGCCAGCCAGAGCGGGAAAGTTACTTTTAGCTATTCCATATATCCCCACAATGAATTTGATCCTGTTTTTGCTGAAAAACGTGGAATCGAACAGAATCAACCTCTTATTGCAGTACCTGCCAACGAATCAAAACCCGTGTTAAAGCAATTGTTTACACTTACAAACAATAATGTTATTGCAACCCTTTTAAAGCCGGTGGATAATGGCAAAGGATTATTAGTAAGACTATACAATCCCGGAAATGAAGTGGAAACAGTAAGCTTTAACTTTGGGACGAAAAGGCCAAAGCTCTATTTGACAGACCCAAACGATGAAGATGGAAAAAAGACTAAAAATGAGTTTAAAATACCGCCGTTAGGCATCAGAACAGTTGTGATACGGGGATTGTAATAGACTTCAATTAGAACATTTTGAGCTGTTCGGGATTTTTGAATCCCGAACCAAATATCCACAGGATTTGAAATCCTGACATAATAAGTTCCGGATTATCCAACGCAAGAGCTTATGCTAAAATCCGGAACAGCCCTAAGCAACGAGCGGCAATCCAGACTTCTGACGGATTCCCCGCCTGAATGATGAAGTCGTGCAGGCTCACCCTACAGCACAAGGCCAGCCCCAAGATTCGCAATGACGGGTGTTTGCTCGAACTATTCCCCTCTGTGCACTGGCAAGTGGGATAGCCGAGAGGGGAGTGTGATGGCTACATGAGGTGGCAAGGGGTGTGTCAAAAAGCAGGTTTCGTCTTCGCTCAACCTGATTGCGACGCACCTGCACGCGAGGCCAACGCAAATGTTCGCAATGACGTGCTAATTAGAGAGTTGTCGTCATTGCGAAGCATCGGGGGAAGCCTTGTAGCGGTGGAATGCTGTGGCAATCTGTTCGTCCCTTACGCGTCATTGCGAGGAATCCATTGGAGAGCCTTGTGCGTAAGAATTCCGTAGCAATCTGTTTGCTATGAAAAGCAACTCATTAAACCAACAGATTGCCACAATACACCCACGCTCAGGCCAGCCTAACGGTATTTCGCAATGACGACTTTAAACAACGAAGTTAGTGGCAAACAGTGAGAAACTTTTAAAAATATATAGAAATATTTTTTATATTTAAATAATTATTATACTTTAGCAGTCACAAAAAAGAACCCGGAGTGAATAACCAGATAACAAAAACGAATAGTAGTTAAAGAATAAAGGTAATCATATATCGCCAAAATGGAGGAGTATAATTACTTTTTACAGAGATATAAAAGAAATATAGTTACCTGGTAACTTAACATATATGTTATGCACAATGCTGCAAAAAAAGAATGGAGTAAAATAAATATTTATAAAAAATAGTCATGAAAAAACAATTAAAAAGAACTTTCCTAGTCAGTTTGTTATTAACTATTATTGTTAGTTGTTCAAATGCTCAATGGGTTCAAATTGGACAAGATTTAGATGGAATAAATATTGAAGATAGATCAGGTTACTCGGTAAGTTCAAATGCCAATGGTAACATAGTTGCAGTTGGAGCGATTCAAAATAACTCTCTCAATCAACCAGGTTATGCTAGAGTATTTGAGTTAATTTCAAATTCTTGGGTTCAATTAGGTAATGATATTATTGGTGAATCTGCTAATGATTGGTTTGGATATTCTATAGACCTTAATTCAGCAGGTGATATTGTAGCAATTGGTGGATTTCAAAACGATGGAAATGGAGAAAGTGCAGGTCATGTTAGAGTTTTTGAATATGAAGAAGGAGAATGGGTTCAACTAGGGAGTGATATTGATGGAAATGAGCATGATCAATGTGGCAATTCAGTTAGCTTAAGTTCAGATGGTTATATTTTGGCTGTTGGGTCTTTTAGTAGTGATGCAAATGGTCAACAATCTGGACAAACTAGAATATTTCATTATTCTGATGGAAATTGGCTTCAAATTGGGGAATCTATTAATGGAGAAGCAGACGAAGATAGAAGTGGTGCATCAGTGAAATTAAACAATTATGGAAATATTGTAGCAATTGGAGCATTCAAAAATAGTGGCAATGGTGACGAAGCTGGACATGTTAGGATTTTTGAATCCATTGAAGAAAACTGGATTCAGGTTGGCGAAGATATTGATGGCGAATCTATTGGTGATCAATCTGGATACTCAGTGAGTCTGAATTCGGCTGGTACTATCATCGCAATTGGATCACGATACAATGATGGAAATGGCAATGATTCAGGTAATACAAAAGTATTTGAGAATATGAATGGACATTGGCAGCAAATTGGTGAAAATATATTTGGGGAGGCAGCAGGGGATCAATCTGGATTTAGGATTAGTCTGAATTCTGAAGGTAATATTCTGGCTGTTGGAGCCAGTTATAACGATAATGTGAATGGGGGAATTGCTGGTCATGTTAAGGTTTATAAATATATCGGTAATAACTGGACCCAAATAGGCTCAGATATCAATGGAGAAAATGCTATGGATGGTTCTGGATTTTCTGTTAGTCTAAACTCTGATGGTTCAAGAGTTGTGATTGGGGCTCCGTGGAATAATGGAAATGGTGATGACTCTGGCCAAGTAAGAATCT
>JAUVIX010000332.1 GCA_030592565.1 Chlorobiota bacterium | reverse complement strand
GTTAAAACGGGCTTTTGAAGTAATTTAATCATTGTTTAAGGTGAATAAATTTAGTATATTTGTATTTTTATATTGTGAGTAATTAATTAATTTTCAGGAGTTTAATTCTGTTAGTTATATATATGAGAGGAAATGGAACAGACGAAAGAGCAGCTATTAGAAGAAATATCTCGCTTGCGCAATAGGGTCAAAGAGCTACAACTTTCTAATAATAACGATTTTATGGAGGATCGTGTGCTGTTTGAAAGGCAAAAGGTCAATGAATTACAAATGGGCTTTGAGAGTACACTTTTAATATGTGAAGTTATTAATAGTGGTCAGGATTTTAGAATTGATGTTGCTACACCAGCGGTTTTGAAAAATAATGCTGTTAACGGTTTTATCAGGAAGGGTAATACTATTTCCGAGGTTTTTCCACTGGCTTCCAAATCAGGACTATTATCCTCAATGAAAAAAGTGTATGATTCGGGCCATCCTGAATATAAGATATTTTCTAATTATAATGATGTAAAGATAACAGGATGGTGGTCGTATAGTATTTTCAAATTACCTGATTCCAAAATTGCGATTATTCAAAATGAAGTATCTGTTTTTTACAATATGCTTATCGATCTATATAAAAGCGATCGGAAATTTCAAGAGCTTCAGAAAAATGTTCCTGTTGGCCTTTTTAAAAGCAAGCCGGATGGTACATTATTGTATGTAAATGAATGGACAGCCAAAATCTTTGGTTATGATTCTCCTGAAGAGTTACTCAATGTAAACTTAAAGGACTTGTATGTAATTCCGGAAGTAAGAGATCGTATTCTTGAAGAGTTGTTTAAAGAAGGTAAGCTTTTGGATGCTGAGATACTTTTTAAGAAGAAAGACGGGACTCCTATCTGGGTTATTGCTAGCTCCAGGCTGACCTATGATGAAGATGGAGCCGTTGAAAGTCTTAACGGATATGTTTATGATATTACTGAACGTGCAAAGGCACTGGATTCGTTGAAGGATAGTGAGGAGATGTTCAGGCAATTGTCTGAAAATCTTTTAAATGCCGTTTATATGTTTAATAAAGAAGGCCGATTTGTTTATGCTAATAATGCAACATCTGAAATCACGGGTTATAGTGTTGACGAGCTGCTAACAATGAATTTTTATGAGGTAGTTCATCCCGACTATGTTGATATTGTAAAAAACAGGGGCTTTGGCAGAATAAAGGGAGATGAATCTCCACGTACCTATGAATTTAAAGTTTTAACCAAGCAAGGTGACGAGATATGGCTGGAGATTACAGCATCATTAATGAACCTAAAGGGTGAGCCTGTAGTAATTGGAACGGGTGCAGATGTTACCCAAAGAAAGCAAGCCTTAAAAAAGATTAAGCAAAATGAGCAGAAGTATAAAAGTTTGTATACATTTTTCAGATTGCTTTCTGATAATAATCCAGACCTTATTTGGGCTAAAGATATTTTTGGTAGGTATATCTTTGTAAATAAATCGACTTGCGAAAATTTGTTGCTTGCAAAAAACACAGAGGAACCTATCGGGAAAACAGATATGTTTTTTGCCGAAAGAGAGAAATTGAGCCATTCTGGCCATGAAAATTGGTACACTTTCGGGAGAAAGTCACAGGAGCAGGATGATATTGTAATAAAGAGTAACAAACCTCAGCGTTTTGATATTTCTGGTTATGTTAAGGGGAAGTATCTTCACCTTGATGTGTACAAATCCCCAATGTGGAATGAGGATGGTAAACTTATTGGTGTTGTGGGTAGTGCAAGGAATATAACAAAAGAGAGACTTATTGAAAAGGAACGGTTACGCTTTGAGAAAATCCAGCATGTATTATATGAAATTGGTAGTGCTGTTAATACAACGAAAGATATAACTGAACTTATGAAAGTAATCCGTCATGAACTTAGCGAGGTTATTGATACCACCAATTTTTACATAGCATTACTCGATAAAAAGACAAATACTTTAACGCTTCCCTATTATGTGGATGAAAAAGATGTAATTGAGACTTTAACAGTTGCAAACTCTTTGACCGGATACTTAATAAGACAGAATAAGCCACTATTGATAAGAGCTAAGGACTTTTCCTCTCTAAAGAAAAATGAAAATGTGGAAATGCAGGGATCTATGGCAAAGGTGTGGCTGGGAGTTCCTTTAAAAGAAAAGGGTGAAGCTATTGGTGCTCTTGTGGTTCAAAATTATGAAAATGAAGATACATATAGCGAAAAAGATATGAATCTTATTGAATATGTCTCAAGCCAGGTCAGTATTTCAATTAACCAGAAGCGCGCCGACGATGCCCTGCGTGAAAGTGAATCACGACTTAGGAAAATAATTGATACTGTCCCTCATCTGATATTTGCTAAGGATGAAGAATCGCGATTTATTCTTGCAAACAAAGCAACTGCTGAGGCTTATGGTCTGAATGTTGAAGAATTGGAGGGAGAGAAACAGTCGGATATACATATGGTTAAGAGCCAGTTTGATAGGTTTAAAGAAGATGATGAAGATGTATTTAATAATAATAAAACCAAAGTCATTCCTGAATTGACATTTACTGATGCTCAAGGAAATGACCGAATATTTTATACTATAAAAATTACTTTTAATACAGGGCAAGCTGAAAAGGCATTGCTTGGAGTTGCTATAGATATTACAGATACTTATAAAGCAAAAATTGATCTTAGCCGGGCAAAAGAAAAGGCAGAAGAGTCGGATAAGCTGAAAACTGCATTCCTTGCAAATATGTCGCACGAAATCAGAACTCCTATGAATGCAATCGTTGGTTTTTCTGAATTGCTCAATGATCCGGACATGAGTTCTGAAACACGGGAAGGGTTTATCGACCTGATAAATCAGAATAGTAAGCTGCTGTTAAGATTGATTGAAGATATTATTGATATTGCTAAAATTGAATCAGACCAGCTAAGGATTGTAAAATCAACCTGCCAGATTAGTCAGATATTTGATGATTTTGGAATTAGCTATAACAATTATCTGAGAGAGAAAGGGAGTAATAATGTTGATTTTATTATTGATAAAGGGATTGCCGGAGATGATTTTTCTATCTCATCTGATCCTTACAGGTTTAAGCAAATAATGAATAACCTGATAAGCAATGCAATTAAGTTTACCAAAAAAGGTAGTGTTGAAATTGGGTACAGAGAATATGACAATAAAAATATTTTATTTTATATTAAAGACAGCGGAATAGGGTTGCCGCCTGACAAAGTAGAAGTTATTTTTGAGAGATTCAGGCAGGCCGAAGAGTCGAGCACAAAGGAGTATGGAGGTACCGGGCTTGGGTTAACTATTTCAAAAAAGCTTGTTGAACTTCTTGGAGGGGTTATATGGGTTGAATCGGTTGTTAGTGAAGGAAGTGTGTTTTATTTTACTCTTCCAAATGTTCCAGTAACAAGAAATAAAAAAGTTAAGACGCCCAAGAAAAAACAGGAAGTATATGACTGGTCAGGTAAAAAGATTCTTGTTGTTGAAGATGAGTACTCAAATTTTGAGCTTGTAGAGGCGACATTGTTTCAAACCAAAGTAGAAATCATTCACGCAACTAATGGTAAAGAAGCAGTTGATATTTGCCGCCAAAGAGATGATATTGATGTTGTACTTATGGATATGAGGATGCCCGTTATGAACGGTTATGAAGCCACAGAGATAATAAAAGCAGAGAAGAAAGATTTGCCAATAATTTCGCTGACAGCTTATGCTATGGCTGAGGATAGACAAAAAAGTATGATGGCAGGTTGCGATGACTATATCTCAAAACCCATAATGCCAATGAAATTTATTGAATCAATCAACAAGTTTATAGAGTGATAAAGGCTTACAAATGGCAATGATAAAAACTGGAAATACTATAAAG
>JAUVIX010000291.1 GCA_030592565.1 Chlorobiota bacterium | reverse complement strand
TTGTGCAAGGAGCGTTGCAGGAAAATCTACATTTGACGCAAGCTTGTCAATTGTGCTACCCTTAAACTTGTCGTCAATTACATTCCCGTAAAACAGCATAAATGTTTTACAATAACCAGGTGAGGGGTAAGCCCATTTTTTATATGTATTGTGACTATGGTCGGGAATAAATATGAACAGAGTGTTATCATACCACTCCTTTGTCTTTGCCTTTTTGATGAAATCTCCGATTACGCTATCGGCATAAAAAGCTGAATTCAGAAAAAGGTTTTGATAATTATCATCCACAAAATTCCGGTGTGTCATCGGCATATCAAATGGTGCATGAGTGCTTAAAGAGTACATCACACTAAAAAATGTCTTGTCTTTATCAATTTCTAAGAGCTGCCTGTTGAAAACCCAGGCATCGTGAACGCCAAGTTTTCCCTGTGGAATGTCAGAGGGAAAGTCATATATTTCAGCAATTCTGTCAAACCCACTATAATAGACGTATCCTTTCATGTTTCCATAAATAAGCTGCCCTCCGAAATAGTATGATGAGAAGTACCCTTCATTTTTTAGGATATGATTGAGATTGGGTGTTCGCTTATATTTGTCTGGCTGAATTGTAAAGCAGGATATAGGATGTGCTGGAAACCCGCCGAAAAGACAGGATATTCCTTGTTCTGAACGTTCGGCACTGGAATATATATTTGTGAATAGCAGTCCTTCGCTGGCTAGTTTCGACATCTCAGGTGCTATGCCCTTTTTGCCTCCAAGCTCTTCCAATAGATCGGCAGACCAGCTTTCAAGAATTACAAAAACGATATTGGGTCTTTTAACTTTAAGAAATTTAACAGTGGTATCTTTTGATACCTCATACAATTTCGCAACAGTCTGTTTTGCTTCCTCAGGATTATAATATGTAAATGGATTTTTATCCATATTATTCCTGTTCTCAAAATAGCTCTGCATAAAGTTATAACCTGAGTTAGTTGCTGCAATATTCAGGATGTTATGTTTTGAGAAATAAGCATCGCTCTGTACTATCACTATCTCTTGCACACCACCACGCAATCCCATCAGAATAAATCCTGGAGTAAGGATAAAAAATAAGATGGTGAATATCCAGTTACGTTTTACATTTACGAGATTCTTGTAAAAAAAACTGTTGTAGAGATAAAATGAGCCTCCAACCTGAATAAGGAAAAGTGATATCAATAGAATGAATGTCCCTGTTGGAGCAGTATTGTAAATTTCGTCTGGATGATCGATGTAGTTCAGTGCCTTTGCAGGTAGTTTTGTTTTCCATTCCCCGTAAATGCCAAGTTCAGCAGTAGTTATCAATGAATAAGCAGACAGTATGATAGTGGTGTAAATTTTGTTGATGATATTAAGCCATTTAGGGCTGTAAACCGACTGTATAACAAGTATTAGAAACGGAAAAATAACCATATAGCTTGCTGCCACAGCATCAAGCCTTAAAGCATGGGTAAATGATGCCAGGACTTCGCTAAGCCTGATATTGTCATCTGCAATTAATCTTGTATAGTACAACAAGAATATTGCACGTGTAATGGCAATGAACAGAATGTAAAACACAAACTGCCTTATTAGTGAACCTAAGATATTAAACATTTTTAATAATTACGTGACGGGCAAAAGTAATTAATTCAGAAATAATCTGAGTGAAATTTAGAAAATATCAAGGATTTTTATCGTTTTTCCCCGGAAATCAAAAGTATCCCCGATCCTTTTCCCATCCATAGCCTGATAGAAAGGTACTTTGAGAGATATTGCGTAATATGTGTCGCTATCAACAATTACCTTACCGAGACCGATAGACACAAAAACTTTTTGAACATCAGTAAACACAACAACCCCAAACTCCACCTTGTCGTGATGAATTGTTTGATCCACACGGTGAAGTATTTTTAGATTTGCCAATTCCAGCTCTAACTGTTGGGCAAACATATCTCGTTTTCTGATAAGCTGCATCATATGCGAATCGAACATATCAGTTGTATTCTTATCTTCATGGGCAGCTCTCTCAGCTTCAGACATAGCATTTTCCAGATGTTTTATCTTTTCCATTTGTGCTTTCTCACACCCATCGTACACGTTTTTTTTCAACACTCTTTTGTCCATATTAAACATAATAGTTACTCTTTTTTCAAAATTAGTTAATTTTAACGCCTAAAGCAAGTTTTTATTACAAAATTTTCTGATTTTTGCATTTTATTTTTTAATAACTAAATTGTTTTCAATAATGTCAGAGATTCCAAATCATCCCGTTTACTCAAAAAACGTTTTTGAAATAATAACTGTTGCCAACGATTTTTGTATTTTTTTGGCAAAAATAGAAACTTATTCCAAAACAGAAACAATTGATTACCTACAAAAAGTTTGTCCTTTGCTTTATATTAAAGGTACATTACTCCCTGATGTTGAGGTTTTAAATCCGGATGCTAACGAAAGGTTCGTGACAGAAGGGGACTGGGAGACTTTGTTCAATGAGCTTAGGAGTATATTTCAGCCTGACGATGAGTTTTGGTTTATTGACAATAGTGTTGTAAATGAGAATAATCCTATTAAAGGAAGCCTGGCAGAGCATTTTGCTGATGTTTATCAGGACTTGAAAGATTTTTTGATGCTATACCAAAAAAATACTTTGGATGCAAAAGAGAATGCGGTTTCTGAACTCAAGCGCCTTTTTCCGATACATTGGGGATTGCGGATTGTGAATGCAATGAAAATCCTGCATTATATCACACTGAATAATCTCCCGACGGAAGAAGATAATTCGGATGATATTTTTTAATTATTAAGCCCTTCACGCGGGTATTTCCCGGATTAAAAACTACGGATTAAGAAACTTATCTGCAGTTTTTAAAAGGAGTTGTCTGTTGACAGGTTTTGTAATATAATCAGAGCATCCTACCTCAATGCTTTTTCTTTTGTCATCAGCCATAGCGTAGGCTGTCTGGGCAATAATAGGTAGATCGCTCCTTATTTTTTTGATCTCCCTTGTAGCCTCAAAACCATCTATTTCCGGTAGTTTAATATCCATAAGCACCAGGTCAATTTCTGGATGGTTCCTGATCATTTGAATAGCTTCCTGGCCATTGACTGCATGCAGGATGTGGATTTCTGTTGGTTTTAAAATCTCATTAAGGAATATCAGACTCATTTCGTCGTCTTCAACCACTAAAACAGTCTTTCCATCCCACTTGTATTTACCCTTAAGCTCTATAGTTGTTAATGATGGCTCCTGTTTTGCTGGTATAAATACAGATTCAGGCATTGTGAAATATAACTCTGAGCCTTCACCCAATGTTGAGTTGAGCCAAATTTTGCCACCAAGTTTCTCCACAACTTTTTTTGCTATTGTGAGCCCCAGACCTGTTCCGCCGTATAGTTTTGAAATGTCGTACTCTATTTTCATAAACTTTTCAAACACGGCTTCCTGTAACTTTTTTGGAATGCCTATGCCGGAGTCCTTTACGAAAAACAGTAGGTCTTTCCATCCATTGTCGGTGAAGTCCTTTTCCTTAACCCTGCATCCAATCTCGACATATCCCTCTTCCGTAAATTTGATAGCATTACCAATAAGGTTATCAAGAATTTGCTTCAAACGCCTTTTATCAGTTCGAATTATAGTACTGCTGCTGATGTTTACGTTCAGGCGTAGTTTCAGTTTTTTTTCTTTTTGTTTATAGAGATCATCATCCTTGTAGCTGTTGTACAACTCATTAAGGAAATGAGTAACCGGAAACTCTTCCAGATGGAGCTCTATCTCCTTTGTTTCAATCCTGCCAAGGTCAAGAACATCATCAACAATTTTAAGAATAGACCTACCGCTAATCTTAATGATATTAATGTACTGATTCCTTTCCTCAGGCGAGATGTCATCCTGACGTAGCAACTCTGAAAAGCCCAGAATTCCAGTTAAAGGAGTCCTGACTTCATGGCTGATATTGCTAAGGAGAGTTGTCTTTAACTCATCATTATTCTCAGCGATTGTAACTTCTTTATTTAGCTCCTTCTCCTTACGCTTCCTCTCTCGGATCTCTTTCTTTAGTTGTTTGTTAAAATGGGAAAGCTCAAGATTTTCTTCTTTGATTTTAATATCTGTAACTTCCTTAGGCTCCATCTGCTCCTCCAGGAGGGCCAACTTGTCAATCTTGTCAACTGCAATTGTAAGAATTCTTGATATTACACTCCCGAAAAATTTAATACTTTTGTTAGAAGACCCAGTCTCTATAAAGATAATGAATCCGAAAGGTATAGGCCTGCAATGAAAGGGAAATATTGAAATAGCTTCGGGTTCTATGTTAAGGTCTGTATTCATACTAAAGCCCACTTTTGTCATTTCCTCTCCTGAAATATAAAGGGGGCCATTTTCTATTTTTTCAATAAGAGTGTCTGACAGGGAAAACAGGCAATCATCATTGCCAGTAATACTTTTAGCGGGATAACCTGATATGACCTTATAATTTTTATTTTCAATAGCACAGCACAAACTGATTGGTACATCACGTATTACCGAAATCCTCTCCAGTATCTGATACAACAATTTGTCTTTGTTGTCAGCCTGAGCTATGATTTCCATAACAAGCCACAGCAATAACTTCTCATCCATTCCCTCAGCCATCTGGTTGTTCTGCTTTTCGAGAAGTTTTATCCGAAGCTTTAACTCATTTATTACAGTATCCTCTTTTGTAACCATTCTAAATACCAACCTCCGTTATCATCATTACTAAAAATGAAAAATATTTTACAGTATTAATACAGACCTATTTTACCAAAAGCATCAAGGCAAATATAGTTCCATAAGTAAAATAGTATATTATATATAACCCGAT
>JAUVIX010000351.1 GCA_030592565.1 Chlorobiota bacterium | reverse complement strand
ACCATCTTTTTTAATACTTTTGTGCGATAACAGAACAAAAATAATCATTCTTATATTCTGATGAGCGACCGGGTAACACACGAATGTGGAATTGCTTTAATAAGGTTATTAAAACCACTTGAATTTTATCTTGCCAAGTACGGAACATCTGTTTACGGATTACAAAAACTCCATTTATTATTACAAAAACAACACAATCGTGGGCAGGATGGTGCAGGTATTGCCGAAGTGAAATTTGATTTACCACCTGGAAAAAGATATATAAGCCGAATACGATCAAATGAAGACTCTCCGATTAAAGCCTTATTTAACGAGGCATATAATAATTTACAAGAGGCAACAAAAGATAATTCTAAACGTCTTTATGATCCGAATTGGCTTAAAATTAATGCGGAATTCACAGGAGAGTTATTCCTTGGCCATTTAAGATACGGTACTTTTGGCGGGAATAACCTATCCAGCCTTCATCCGATGGTGCGTTCAAATAACTGGAAAACCAGGAGCCTTGTTCTGGCTGGAAATTTTAATATGACCAATAACAATGAATTATTTCAAACATTGGTTGATATTGGACAGTATCCGGTTGAAACTTCTGATACAGTAACCGTTCTTGAAAAAATAGGGCATTATCTTGACGAAGAAAATGAAAGGCTTTATCGATTATTTAAAGAAGAGGGTTACTCTAAAATTGAAACAACCGGAAAAATCATTCAGGAGTTAGATGTTTTAAAAATTCTTCAGGAGGCCTCAAAAAGATGGGATGGAGGCTATGTTATTGGTGGATTGTTTGGACATGGTGATTCATTTATCATGCGTGATCCAAACGGCATTCGTCCTGCTTTTTACTATATGGATGATGAAATTGTTGTTGCTGCTTCTGAACGTCCGGTAATTCAAACAGCTTTTAACATTCCTGTTGATGACGTAAAAGAACTGGAGCCTGGACATGCTTTGATTGTAAAAAAAGATGGCAGCATAACTAATTCAAGATTTGCAAAAAAGCAAGCCGTAAAACCCTGTTCTTTCGAACGTATTTATTTTTCCCGGGGAACTGATAAGGATATTTATAAGGAACGTAAAAAATTGGGTGCTTATTTAGCTCCGACTATTCTTGAGGAAATAAATTATGACTTTGACAATACTGTATTCTCCTTTATTCCAAATACGGCATCAGTTGCATTTCAGGGCTTGCTTGATGAAGTACGTGATTTTAATGCTGATATGATTCAGGAGCAAATAATCAAGTCAAAATCAAACATCTCAAAAGAACATCTTCAAAAATTATTTTCAAATAAACCAAGAGTTGAGGCAATAGCGGTAAAAGATGTAAAACTCAGAACATTTATTACCGCTGACACACAGCGTGATGATCTTGTTGCGCATGTTTACGATGTTACTTATGGTATCATTAGAGAAAATGAGGATACCATTGTTGTAATAGATGATTCAATCGTTAGGGGAACAACCATAAAACAAAGTATTATTACAATGCTTGACCGGTTACACCCAAAAAAAATCATTATAGCTTCTTCTGCACCACAGATAAGATATCCTGATTGTTATGGTATTGATATGGCCCGGCTTAACGACTTTATCGCATTTAAAGCAGCCATTGAATTATTGAAGGATACACAGCAAGATCACATAATAAATGATGTGTACAAGAAATCAAAAGAGCAGGAAAATTTTCCAAAAGAAGAAATTATTAATCACGTAAAGGCAATATACAAACCTTTTACTGCACAACAAATCTCAGAAAAAATCAGTGAATTAGTAAAAGCAAGTACCGTTCAGGCTGAAGTTAAAATCATTTATCAAAGCATTGAAAACTTGCACAAGGCAATACCAAAACATACCGGTGACTGGTATTTCACAGGTGATTATCCTACACCTGGAGGGAACAAGGTCGTAAATCAGTCGTTTATAAATTATATTGAAGGTAATAACGTAAGGGCTTATTGATGGCTACCAAATGCATCTGATATAGCCTTTATTCATGCATCCTGAAATGCTTTTTGAATTTTAGCGGCAATTTCTTCAAATTCTTCTTTATCAAGTGAAAGTTTAGGACTATCAAAGCTCATATCGCTCGATTTATTGATAGGAATCAGGTGAATATGTGCATGGGGCACATCCAAGCCAAAAACAATTATCCCAATTCGCTTACATGGAATTACCCTTTCAATTGCTTTGCCAACAGTTTTTGCGAACGTAAAAAGTTCTTTATAAAGCTCATTTTCAATATCAAAAATATAATCAACTTCCTTTTTCGGAATAACTAATGTGTGACCCCTAGCCAATGGATTGATATCAAGAAAAGCATAAAAGTCTTTACTCTCAGCAACTTTATATGAAGGTATTTCACCCTCAACAATACGTGAAAATATTGTAGCCATAATTCATTAGATTTTGTTCTTATCAAAAGTACAAAACCTAAATTAACATTTAGGAAGAATTAATGGATGGAGTGTTATCTTGTTATCTCGATTACCTCGAAAGGAATTGTGCCAGCAGGAACAGTAATGTCAACTTTATCACCCACTTGTTTTCCCAATAAGCCTTTTGCAATAGGAGATTCGACTGATATCTTACCAATTTTCAAGTCTGATTCTTCTTCTGGAACCAAAGTGTACTTCATAGTTGCATTATTCTTCAGGTTTTTAATAGTTACCGTTGATAATAACAACACTTTGGAATTATCCATTTTCGATTCATCAATTACCCTGGCATTTCGCAGGCTTAGATCAAGCTTAGATATTTTAAGTTCCAAAAGACCCTGAGCTTCTTTAGCAGCATCGTACTCAGCATTTTCTGACAAATCACCTTT
>JAUVIX010000192.1 GCA_030592565.1 Chlorobiota bacterium | reverse complement strand
TTGAAATCCTGACATAACAAGTTCCGGATTATCCAACGCAAGAGCTTATGCTAAAATCCGGAACAGCTCTAAGCAACGAGCGGCAGTCCAGACTTCTGACGGATTCCCCGCCTGAATGACGAAGTCGGGCAGGCTCACCCCACCGTCCAAGGCCAAGTGCTAAGATTTGGAATGACAGGTGTTTGCTTTTACGATTCCCCTCTGTGCGCTGGCAAGTGGGAATGCTGAGAGGGGAGTGGGATAGCTTTGTGCGCTGGGAAGGGGTGTGTTAAAATGACAGTTCAACCCTCAAACAGATTGCGACGCGCCTGCGCACAAGAACCCCAGTTTATTCCTCGCAATGATGTTTAAGAATGACAGATTAATAAAGTTTTTCTCTTTTTAGCAAATAGGGGAGAAGTACCTGCTCAAGTCCCTGATTAATGTCGGCTTCTACGAAGTCAATCCGGTATTGACCACATTTCATTTTTAGCTCATTCTTATAATCTGAACTAATTTTCCTGTAAGAATCGCGTACTTCATTGGGAGTCAGTTTCAGTTCCTGACCGGTCTCCATATCCACAAATTTATAAGGCCTGTTGTCATAATCAAAATCAATCTCTTTGGTTTTGTCAACAACGTGAAAAAGAATAACTTCGTGCTTGTTATGCCTTAGGTGTTGCAATGCGGAAAAGAGTTCGTCAGGAGATGCGGAGGTGTCGAGCATATCGCTAAAGATAATGACAAGTGAGCGCTTATGTATATTTTCTGCAATTTCATGCAGAGCTTCGGTCGCTGAAGTCGTTTTTTTGGAAGTAGCCGGAATGGGCCTAAGTAGCTTTTCCATCTCCGAATAGATATATTTCTGGTGTGTCGAACTTGACCTTGCAGGTGTGTGTTTTTCAACATGATCGCTAAAAAGACTCAGGCCAAAGGCATCACGCTGTTTTTTCAGAAGATAAATCAGTGCTGCTGCCGAATAGGCTGAAAATGTAATTTTATTGGGATTGTCAATTGAGATTTTATCTTTGACCGGAAAATACATCGAGGATGAAACATCAATTACTATCTGGCACCGTAGGTTGGTCTCCTCTTCATAACGTTTAACAAAAAGCTTGTCAGTACGGCCGTAAAGTTTCCAGTCAATATGTTTTATTGATTCGCCGGTATTGTATAGACGATGCTCGGCAAACTCAACTGAAAAACCATGGAAAGGGCTTTTGTGCAATCCAACGATAAATCCCTCGACAACCTGTCGTGCAATAAACTCAAGAGAGCCAAACTGCTGTATTCGGTTATGGTCGATGGAATAATCCAAATCAGTTGGTGTTATAGATTAAAGGTAAACTATATTAATACAGAGATATTACAGTATAAATGCAATAACAAGTCATATTCCGTATTGAATATGGCTGAGTTCTTAAATAATGTTGCCTGCTGCTTACAGAAGTGCTTCCAACTTGTTTACAAGAATCTGCTTAGGTACGGCACCAACTTGCTTGTCAACAACCTGTCCACCTTTAAAAAATAAAATAGTGGGGATATTTCTGATACCGAATTTTGCCGATACTCCCGGATTACTGTCAACATCAAGTTTGCCAACCACCACTTTACCTTCGTAATCCTGCCCAATTTCCTGAACAATAGGGCCTACCATCCTGCAGGGGCCGCACCATTCAGCCCAAAAATCAACTAATACTGGTTTATCTGATTGTAAAACAATTTCTTCAAAATTTGCGTCTGTGAATTCTAATGCCATGATAAATAGTTTTTTTACGTTTAACATTTTTAGCGAAGCAAAAATATTATTTTTTCATAATAAACAAGCTAATAAAATAAAATAAATTAGTTTAGTTTAAAGCTTACTTCCGTAAGTCTTGAAATATTTCTTAAAAATAGCGATGGGGCAACCTTTAATTTAGGTGCAGGCATCTCAATGGAGATATTGTTTTCACCATCATATACATGAAATTTCAGATTACATGTACCGGCAAAGTCTGTTGATATTTTTGACAGGCTATTCACCGTATCTTCAGTGATAGCCGACAGATTTAACCTAATCTCAATTTCCTTTGTCTCTTTCTCAAGAGCTTCTGACAGTAAAGTCATTTTGCTGATTCTAATATCAAGTGTGTCCGTATGTCTGTTTCGTGTAGCAATCCTGGCAGCTACCAATACTGAATTTCCTTCAACCAGAAAATGTTTCATTTTAAGATATTCCTCCGAAAAAAGAATAAACTGGTTTTGATCTGTGAAGTCCTCAATAACAAAAGTCGCAAATTTATTCCCTGTTTTGGAGGTGCGATGGTTAACAGATGTTATCATTCCTGCAAATTTCACGGTTTTATTCTTAAGCTTTTGCATATTGCTTTTTAAATCGTAAATATTTATATTGCAAAAGTGATCCATCTCAATTTTGAAATCCTCTAGCGGATGACCCGACATATAGAACCCTGTAATATCTTTTTCGTGTTTAAGCTGTTCAAGTTTAGTCCAGAGATCGCATTGTGGCATGTCAGGGTCTTTTACTTCTATTTCATCCGAATCACCGAACAGGCTGGCCTGCATTGAGTTTTGCTTCTCTTGATATGAAGAGCCCCATTTAATGATTTTTTCAAGGAATACTGAATCTTCCGAATTTTCGCGATAGAAATATTGTGCTCTGTGAGTATTTTTAAAGCTATCAAAAGCACCTGCCATAGCAAGGGCTTCAAGACTTCGCTTATTGACAGACCGCAGGTTCACTCTTTTGACAAAATCGAATATACTGGAATATGAACCCTCTTTTTCCCTTACCTCAATAATAGAGGTTGCCGCACTTTCGCCCACATTTTTTATGGCAGCAAGCCCGAAACGTATTTCCCCCTTTGTATTTACCATAAAATTCAGGTCACTTTCATTAACATCGGGTCCCAATACATTAATTCCCTGGCGCTGACACTCATCGACAAAAAATGTAATTTTCTTGATGTCGTTAAGATTATGCGTCAGGACTGCGGCCATATATTCGGCTAGATAATGAGCTTTGAGATAGGCTGTTTCGTATGCAATGACAGAATAAGCAGCTGAATGAGAACGGTTGAATCCGTATTTTGCAAACTCCATCATCACATTAAATACATCCTCGGCTTTCATTTTATCAATACCCTTTTTTTCGGCTCCCTCAACAAAAATTACTTTCTGCTGCTCCATGATTTTCATATCCTTCTTTCCCATTGCCCTACGCAGAAGGTCTGCTTTGCCGAGAGTGAAGCCTCCCATAATCTGGGCTGTCTTCATTATCTGCTCCTGGTAAACCATGATTCCAAATGTAGGTTTCAGGATTTCTTCCAGTATCGGATGTGGATACTCAACCTTTTCCTTGCCGTGCTTTCTTCGGATGTATAATGGAATAAAATCCATTGGTCCTGGACGATATAAAGCATTCATTGCAATAAGGTCTTCTATGTCGGTTGGTTTCAGCTCTTTAAGATAGCTCCTCATTCCTTCCGATTCAAACTGAAAAGTTCCTATTGTATCACCTCTCTGGTATAGTTTATAGGTATCCTCATCATCCAATGGAATAGAATCAATGTCAATGACAACATCATGACGTTTTTTGATGTTTTTTATAGCGTCGTTTATAATAGAAAGGGTTTTCAGTCCGAGGAAGTCCATTTTTAACATTCCTGCAGATTCCACAAGCTTACCGTCATATTGTGTTACCATAAGAGTGGAGTCTTTGGCAGTAGCAAGAGGAATGTGGTTTATCAGGTCATCAGGCCCGATTATAACACCGCAGGCGTGTGTGCCGGTATGTCGGGCTGAACCTTCAAGGGTTTGAGCAAACTGTAGAGTCTTCTTCTCTAAATCACTTCCATTTTTCCTTATTTCCTGTAATTCTTTAACCTCTTTAAAGGCTTTTTCCAATGTCGTGCCAGGTCTGTCGGGAACATATTTTGCAAGTTTATCAGCATCAGGCAGCGGAAGCTTCAGAACACGAGCAACATCTCTGATAGCCGATCTTGCAGCCATTGTTCCGAATGTAACAATCTGTGCTACCCGCTCCTTGCCATATTTCTTTACAACGTATTCAAGAACTTTATCCCTGCCCTCATCATCAAAATCTACATCAATATCGGGCATTGTAACACGTTCCGGGTTAAGAAACCTCTCGAATAGTAAATTATATTTTATGGGATCAATATTTGTAATTCCTGTGCAGAAGGCAACTGCTGAGCCAGCTGCCGAACCTCTTCCCGGTCCTACAGCCACACGCATTTTTTTAGCTTCATTAATAAAATCCTGAACTATAAGAAAATAACCAGGAAATCCCATATCCTGAATGACCTTAAGCTCAAAGTCAAGGCGTTCTTTTATTACATCGTTGATCTCACCATATTTCTTATTGGCGCCTTCATACGTCAAATGCCGGAGATAATCATCTTCTGATGAGAATTCATCAGGAAGAGGAAAGTGTGGAAGCAGAATGTCTTTGTGAATGTCAAAATCTTCAACCTTTGCTACTATCTCCTGAGTATTTGCAATGGCTTCAGGATGGTCAGGGAAGAGTGCAGCCATCTCATCAGGTGTTTTAAGATACTCCTGACCTGTATAATGCATATCCTCCTTTTTGTCATTAATATCAGCACCTGTATTGAGCCTGATAAGTATGTCGTGTGCGCTGTAATCCTCTTTATTTATATAATGAACATCATTGGTAGCTATTACTTTAAGATTGTTTTTTGCAGCGAGTTTAATCAGAGATCCATTTACTGTTTTTTGCTCAGAATGTCCATTATCCTGTAGCTCGAGATAAAAATCATCACCGAAAACCTTAACGAACCAGTCAATAATCTCTTGTGCTCTCTCTTCACTGTGATTCATTATCGCCTGCGGCACTTCTCCTCCAAGGCAAGCAGAGGAGACAATAAGCCCTTCGCTGTATTGCTCAAGGATTTCTTTATCAATACGCGGTTTATAATAAAAGCCTTCGAGATAGCCTTTTGAAACCAGTTTTGCAAGATTATGATAACCGGTTTTGTTTTTTGCAAGGAGAATAAGATGGTAATAATGCTTTTTCCCTTTTATCTTTTCCTTTTTTGTGCGACTTTCAGCAGCAATATAGACCTCACAACCGATGATTGGTTTTATATCCTGCTTTTTTGCTTCATTGAAAAACTTCAGTACACCGTACATATTTCCATGGTCGGTAATGGCAAGGGCATTCATCCCAGATTCTTTTGTTTTTTTGATTAGCAAAGGAATGTTTGCTGCTCCATCAAGAATGGAGTATTGTGTGTGTACGTGCAAATGCGTGAACTCAGGCATATTTTTTATAAAAATTTTATTTTTTAACAGGGAGCAAAATTATACAAAATGAAAGTCGGAAAAGGGATTGTTAATAAGTAAAAGAAAACAATTTGTTGGCAAATATTTAATGCTACTGATTTTCAGTTTTTTTTTATAACCTGTGGCTCTCAGAAGATAAAAAAAGGGACGAGCAACAGTTAATTGCAATTGCACGAAAATTTGCCGTCATAATTTGGAATATGCTAGCCAACTACACCCAATATCAACCTCCGACTGAATATTTATTCCTTGGCCAAAAAAAAAGAATAATAATGCCAAGAATAAAGAAAAGTTTTAGTAAATTTGACCTCAAAACTGAAGTCGTTGGGTTTTCTAAACAGTTGATGAACAATAATTAAGTTTTACGTTAGTTGGAATGCCAAGAAATTTGTTAACACTATTAAATATAATTATTAACATTAAAAAACGATTTATTATGAAAAAGGCAATTTACACTTTATCAGTAGTATTAGTTTTTATCCTTCACTCTTTATTTGCTTTTAGTCAATACACTTACGTCCTTATGACAGAGGACTTTTATGACGGCACATTAGGTTCATTTTGGCAATACAGTTCTGCCAGCGATAAGGACTGGCATAATTATGAATACAGTGGAAGTTATTTTGCGCGTGCGCAAGGATATGAAGGAGATGTTCCAAGTGATGACTGGCTTATTTCATCCCCGCTAAACCTTGATGATTATGAAAATGAAACCCTTACATTTGAAACTGCAAAGAATTATATTGATATAATCGAAGGACTTGAAATACTGATTTCTACAGATTATATTGGCAGTGGTGATCCTTATATTGCAACATGGAGCACCCTATCGGCAACACTCTCACCAGGTTCATGGACATGGACGCCTTCTGGCGATATTGATATTTCTTCATATACAGGATCAAGTCTTTATATTGCATTTCATTATGAATCCACAGGAGTAATTAATGATGAATGCACAACATGGGAAGTTGACAACATAATGATTACCGGTGAATCAACAGGCCCTCCCCCGGCCATAAGCATCGATCCTCCTGACGCAACTGCTTATGATGAAATAACGCTAACATTTGACCCTGTTTTTGCTTGTGACGAAGGTGTAAGTCTTGAAGGTACACCGGTTGTATTTATGCATTCAGGAGTTACAATTGGAGGTGCGGTATGGCAGTACACAGTTGATTACAATTCAACAGGAAGTAATGGGCAATCTACTTTGTTAACCGATAATGGGGATGGAACATATTCGATTACTTTCATTCCTTATGAATTTTATGGTTTTCCGGCAGGGGATACTGTAAAGGGAATCAATGCTGTTTTCAATAATGGATCTTGGAGCGTAGTTGGCAAAGATCATAACCCATCAGGTGGATGTTGGGATTTTTATATCCCCCTTGTTCAAGCTTTACCTCCGGTAGCTGATTTTACTTCTGATAAAACCACATTATACGCTAATGGTGGTAACATTAATTTTACAGACCTTTCAATTAACACCCCAACCTTCTGGACCTGGACTTTTGAAGGTGGCACTCCCTCATCATCTACTAACCAGAATCCTGCAAATATATACTATGACACACCTGGTACTTATGATGTAATCCTTGAAGTTTTCAATGCGGATGGAAGCAACACAGTTACAAAAACTAATTATATATTTGTTGCACCCTATACTACCGATTGGGAAGAAGACTGGGAGACGGGGATAGGTGATTGGTGGGTAACCGATGGAACATGGGAAGTAGGTGTCCCGACAAGTGGGCCTATGGGGGCTTATGGAGGTTTAAATTGTGCAGCAACAATATTAGATGGCGATTATTCTGATTATGCTGATGACAGTCATTTGGTTAGTCCCTGGTTTACAGTTCCATCAGCATCAGAAAATCCCCGTTTGCGTTTTT
>JAUVIX010000111.1 GCA_030592565.1 Chlorobiota bacterium | reverse complement strand
TTCAGTGCAGCACTTCTTTCAAGTACTTCATTGATATTAACACAAAGCATTTTCAACAATTCAGCCTCTTTGGAAGTAAGTTTTTGTTCACTACTATCTGATTTTAATATCTGACGGTTATAATTAAAAGTAAACTTTCCTATACTGAAAATATAAACCTCTCTGTTCTTTACAGTACTGTCACCGGCTCTCCTTAAAATGGCCTTCATACGCATCAGTAGCTCCTCCATACTGAAAGGTTTGGTAAGGTAGTCATCGGCTCCAAGCTCAAATCCTCTTAGCTTGTCTTCCTGCATTGATTTGGCTGTAAGGAAAAGGATTGGAACTATTTTATCAATCTGTCTTATCTCTTTTGCTAGTGTAAAGCCATCCATAACAGGCATCATAACATCAACAATACAAAAATCGAAATGTTCGGAGTTGAACATATCATACGCCACTTGCCCGTTTGCACATAGCGTTGTGGGATAGCCCTTTGCCTCCAGATATGAACTTAGAATGGCTCCCAGGTTTTTGTCATCCTCGGCGAGTAGCACCTTTACTTTTTTATCTTCCATGATCGAAAGTATTAATTAATAATCAATTACAAAAATATACTTTTCTCACTACTTTGCATCAAGAACTATTCTATACAGGCAGGGTAATGATAAATTTTGTTCCTTTATTTAGTTCACTTTCGAGGGTTATTTTCCCTCTGTGAGCCTCAACAATGGCCTTCACATAATTCAGTCCGAGGCCAAAGCCTTTTACATTATGAATATTTCCAGTGGGAACCCGATATAGTTTTTCAAATATTTTTTTCTGATTCGACTTGCTAATGCCTATTCCATTGTCTTTTACGGTGATAATAATACCACTGTATGAATTCTCTGTTTTGATAACTATTTCGGGGTTTTCAGGTGTATATTTACCAGCATTGTCCAGCAAATTAAAGATAACATTTGTAAGATGTACTTTGTCAGCCTGAAAAATATGGTTTTTAGCATTAAGCTGTGTCATAATCTTCCCCTCTTTCTTTTCCACCTGAAGTTGAATATTCTTCATTGCCTCCAGAATAATTTCATGAACATCAACTTCCTCTTTGTTCAGAGCTATCTTATCCTTTTCAAGTCTTGCGGATTGCAAAATCCTTTCGGCCATACTACCAAGACGGCTATTCTCTTCATCAATCATATTTATGTAACTATCGTAAACAGCACCCGATTTTACAATATCTTTATCTTTCAGAGCTTCACAAGCCAGTGATATGGTTGAAATCGGGGTTTTAAACTCATGAGTCATGTTATTTATGAAATCGTTCTTCATTTCTGATAGCTTTTTTTGCCTGAAAACAGTCATAACGGAATAGTAAAACGAGAATATTATCACTAACACAAGAATGATAGAGATGAAAAGTGTACTTTTGAGCTGGGATATCAGAAATTTCTTTTCATGTGGAAAATAGACCATCAGATAATCCCGATTGCCAAACATGTCATTTGGGAAAAGAGGTATTGAAAAACTGTTTTGTAACAACTCTTTCGGATATTTTCCTGTCTTCTGAATTGACATCAGGTTACGCATCGGGCTGAAAACACCAAACTCATATTCGGTGTTTACACTCTTACTTTTCAACTCCAAATTTATAATGGAATCAAGAACACTTACACTGATTCTTTTTTCTATTGGCAGATTCCTTGTGCTATTCATCATCCCCAAAATAATGTCCTGGGCAAGAAATGATTGTCTCATCACTTTGCCGAGAGACCAGTCGCCAGATAACTGAGCATTATCTGCCCTGCTTGTAGAGTCAAGAGACTCAAGCCATTCCTGTCGGTCTTTATACAAGTCATCACGTTTCTTAAGCTGATTTGCTGTTTCTATTCTTTCTAGTTGTTGAACAATATTTGACATTGCTGTATTGACATCTCTCACAAAAACGGCCTCTTTAACAGTAATAGTATTTTTAATCCAGTACGACTGAATGATTACAAGCCCGATAAGTGCCATTGCCATTGCAACAATAATTAATATGAAAGCCTTTCGATTCATTACTGGCAAAATTAATCTATACAGAATCAACAGGTTATATTTTTAACTTTTCTTAACTTCTGGCACAGTTTTGGACAACCTTATAACGAAACTCTGAAATGAGTCGAAAACGTTCTTTCCGAATATCTCCTGCACTTTACGTTGGAGATTGCGAAATTAAGATTAAAACACTCTAATTTGGTTTTTAGTTTTTGGTCTAAAGGTGCGGCAGTTGAGCCGCACCTTTGACATTAGAAGGGCTTTCCTTAATTCACTTTTCACCTGGTTTTTTATCTGTTTATAAATTTATAACTGACTCTGTATTAATTAATACCGTTTTGACATGATTTTCAGCTACGCTATCGAACTCCGATAGCTATCGGAGCGCCAAAACTATTTTTTTATTCCATTGATACTAATATTTTGCGCCGATGGGGCTTTATAATCATTCCCTTGTGTGTTTTAATCAATTGTGTATGTTTTCGCCTCAATCATTGTTTTGTTCAGGAGAAACAATCTGAAATTTCCATGAAATGGAAATAAATAGTCCATAATTGGGATAAAAATTATCCATCCGTTTAATAAAGTATTTTATCTTTGATGCTCAGTTTCAAAACTATTTAATATGAAAAATATATCAGTTAACATTGACAACATCAAAGAGTTTGCTACCATTAATGAGGTTATAGAGTTGCAAAATGAAATAAATAGCAATCATAAATCCTTGATGAATAGGACAGGAAAAGGTAATGACTTCCTTGGCTGGATAGATCTGCCCGGAGAAACTGATAAGGAGTTGATTGCCTCAATTAATCAGGTAGCAACCAGAATAAGAGAAAAAGCCGAAATTTTCATTGTAATTGGCATTGGTGGTTCATACCTTGGTGCCCGTGCTGTTATTGAGGCTTTGAGCAATAATTTTGAGTTCCTGAGAAATAGGGATAATAACCCTTTAATTGTCTATGCCGGTCAAAATATCAGTGAAGATTATCTTTCAGAACTTCTTGAAATCCTGGATAACAGAGATTATGCAATGACTGTAATTTCAAAATCAGGAACAACTACGGAGCCGGCTCTTGCATTCCGCCTGCTGAAAAATCACCTGGAGAATAAATATGGTAAAGAGGAGGCAAGAAACAGAATCGTTGCTATAACTGACAAATCGAAAGGAGCGCTGAAAAAGCTTGCAGATAATGAGGGCTATCAAACTTATGTGGTTCCCGATGATGTTGGTGGAAGATATTCAGTACTTACTCCTGTTGGCTTGCTACCGATTGCAGTTGCAGGATTTGACATTGAAAAACTGATTGCAGGAGCATCCGAAATGCAAAGACTTAATGCTGTAACCTCCTCAATTCAGGATAATCCAATGGCTATGTATGCCGCTGCTCGAAACGTCCTGTATGAAAAAGGCAAGTTGATTGAGATTTTGGTTAACTATCAGCCTAATCTTTTCTATCTAACAGAATGGTGGAAGCAACTTTATGGCGAAAGCGAAGGAAAAGAGGGAAAGGGAATTTTCCCGGCAGGTGTTAACTTCACATCCGACCTGCACTCTATGGGGCAATATATTCAGGAAGGACAGAGAATTTTGTTTGAAACTGTTTTATCTGTTGATAATCCGAAAAATGAGGTTAAAATCCCTTATGACGAAGATAATCTGGACGGATTGAATTATCTGGCAGGAAGAAGGGTGAACAAAGTTAATAAAATGGCTGAGCTTGGGACAACCATAGCACACATCGAAGGTGGTGTGCCAAATATCAGGATTGAGATCCCTGGAATTAATGAATATTATATCGGTCAGTTGATCTATTTCTTTGAGATGGCTTGTGCATTAAGCGGGTATATTCTAGGAGTTAATCCTTTTGATCAGCCTGGTGTTGAGGCCTATAAACGAAATATGTTTGCCCTCCTGGCAAAGCCGGGATTTGAAAAGGAGACAGAAAAAATAAGGAAGAAGAATTAGAAATTTTTTGTGAAAAAACTTGTTTGTACGGAATATATACGTACATTTGCATTTTGTTTTATAGATTATTCATTATGGAAACAATTGAGAAAACACGGTTTGACACACGACTGACAAAGGAGCAAAAAGAGTTTTTCGAATATGCGGCAAAACTTGGAGGCTATCGTACTCTTACAGAATTTGTGATCTCCTCAGCTCTGGAGCGTGCTAACAAACTCGTTAAAGAGCACGAGACAATTTTAGCTTCAGAAAGAGATAGGAAATTGTTTTTTAATGCAATTATTAATCCGATCGATCCAAATGACAAACTCAAGAAAGCCGCATTGCGTTACAATGAATTAATTAATGAATGAAGAAATATCTTGCTGTTCCATTAGATTCTGCACACAAAAGGGGTGAGTTTAACTGTGGAATAGAATTATTGAATAATTATATTAAAAAACAGGCAAGTCAGGATGTAAAAAGAAAACTATCAACCTGCTTTGTTCTGACAGATGAAGACAATGTTGTTTTTGGGTATTATACACTTTCAAATGCAGGAATTTCAAAAAAAAACATACCTGAAAAATTACAGAAGAGATTACCTGAGTCTTATAGTCAATTGCCTGTAACTTTGCTTGGTAGATTGGCTGTAGATTCCAGAAAGAAAGGGATGGGGTTTGGTGAGTTCTTGCTTTTAGATGCACTAAAAAGAAGTAATTACGTTTCAAAGATAGTAGGTTCAATCGCTGTTGTTGTTGACCCAATTGATAAGCAAGCGATTCAGTTTTATTTGAAGTATGGTTTTATTCTTTTGCCTGATAGCGGCAAAATGTTTCTTTCGCTGAAAACTATTTTAAGATTATTTTCAAAGAAATAGCTAATTTTTTTCGGATTTTCTTTCTCACGTGCTTATCTTAAAATCCGGAACAGCTCAGGGTTTATATGTTATTACTTTTGAGTTTATCTTAAATTAAAGCTGGTGTCACCAATTTTATAACCATCCGAAAAAATAGAAACTTTGTATGTTCCTACCATTGCAGATTCAGTTTTACTTTTCTTATCCCAGTATAAACATAAATCAGTATCCTCATTCTGGTACTGAATCTCTTTTCTTGTAGTGTATTCAATCTGCTGGCCGTTATATTCAAATGTGTAAGGACCATCAACTTTTTGAGTGACAGTAATATTATCAGGCCTTATTATTTGCATAATTATAGCGTGTATTCCTGGTTTAACTAACTTATTCTCACCAATGGTAAAACAAACTTTTATTTTTTCTACTTTATTAGCTTTGTCGGTAATTTTTTCCCTCCCGCTACCGGTATAACGAATTCCGATTGCTGTTACATTATATGCTTTAAGGACAGACGCTTCGGAAACTTTTTCGATCAGAACCTCTTTATCTTTTGCAAGGATTCTGGTTCTCTCCTGTTCCTGGGAGTACTGCTGTCTGATTTTCTTATTTTCCTCTTTAAGATCGCGATTGACAGTATAAAGCGAATCAAGCTGTACAACGTATCCCTGTGTGATTTTACGTAACAAGGTTAGTTTTTTGTTTACTTTCCGGTATTCCCATTTGTAGTTCAGGAGTTGCTTTATTTCAGCGGCATTTGCCTGGATAATACTATCTTTAACCGACAAAGAATCCGACAATTCACCATATTCTATCTTAATACTTTCATGTTCAATCATTAATAATTCCAACTCTGCCTGGAGTTCTGTTTTTTCTTGCTCCTTCTCCTTGACCAATGCAGTATATTCCGCTTCTTTTGGGAGGAACCAAATTAAAATACCCACAATTGCAATAATCAGTAATATTATTATAACAATTGCTCCTTTTGAGCCAGACTTTTTTTTCGGTGTTACCGGAGTCGAACCTGGTTTTGTTGTTGTATCTGCCATTTCAAAATTGAATTAATTATTTGGATTGCAAAGATATATCTAAATATATTAACATTTGAGATAAAAAATAATTTTTTAGTATGGGGTATCAATTATATTACCCTCTTTGTTCCAATCGGGTATTCTGTATTTTTCCGGGTTGCTTTCAATAACTTCCTTTTTCCATTCTTCGGGATAGCCAACCTGCTCAGGATAACCTTTTTCATTTTTAATATATCCGTCATTATATTTTGTTATCAGATACTCGCCAAGTTTAATCCAGCGCTGATGAACAAGGTTTGTTGCATTTATTGAATATTCGGTAAGGATTTGTGACTGATGTTCAGGATAAAGGTCTTTTACAAGAGCGACAATCGAATCCTGCTCCGAAATAAACTTGTTTTCCAGTTCACTTTGCACCTTTTGCAGGTCTTTTATCATATAGGAGTATCTCAGATTTGTGTAGTTCGATACAAAATTGAATACCCACCACATTGAGTCCCAGGAAAATTTATTCATGTCGCCTTTTGTGAAGGGTTCGGGAATTTTGCTTATACCGCAATAAAGAGGCACATAACAGGTTGTGTAAGTTTCATCAACCCCAAACCAGACTATGCCTCCTACTCCATCGGGCAGATAATTGCGAGCCTGTGCTACAAATGAAAAGGCAGTATTGTATGATGAGATGGGTCTCTCCCATGAATACTTTGCAGAGTCCGTTTCCCAGAAAAGTGGTCTGCATCTGGAAGGAGTTCCAAAGGGGCCGGCTGCAATACCTTTGGTCATATCAAATTCGGTTTCTTCGTAATGGTCGCGGATAAGATCAAAAACATCTTGCAAAGCAAGTTTTTTATCAGGTTTTATCCATAGTGGATATCGCTCTGCACCTTCCACTCCTCTGCAATAATCGGTTGAGAGATTCAGAGATGGTGCAGCCCTTGAAAATAGGCTCCAAACGCGGGTTTCGCAATATTTTAACCTGTCGGGAGAAGGTGGATTATAAATGTCATTAAACTGGAATGGGATATTATCTTCAGGATTGAAGAATCCCTTTTTGGTTGCAAATGAAATAACATTTTTTGAGTAAATACAATTCTCAGGATCATCAAGTGGGAATTCACCTATTCTGGCCATATTGGCGTGTGCTGAAATATATCCGTCGGGGATTTTTATTGCTACCCAAATGGCTCCTCCTTCACCACCTGTACCAATCATTTCAAGTATCCAGGCTTCATCAGGATCAATAATAGAAAACGACTCACCCTCGCTACCATAGCCATATTCTTCAACCAGACCGGTTATTACATCAATTGCCTCACGTGCTGTTTTCGCTCTTTCCAGTGCAAGATGCATCAGGTGCCAGTATTTAAGCGGTTTCGATTTGTCCCACAACTCCTCCCGGCCTGTAAATGTTGTTTCACCAATAGCCACCTGGTATTCATTCATCTGAAACCCGATTACTTTATTTGTGTGTGAGGTCTGCAATATGCTATCGTTACCGTATTTGATATAAGTGCCTTTAGGATAATGAGCAGCTTCGGAAAGATTAAGGTGATAAAGCCACTCCCCATCATTGGTATAAACCATCATTGTGGAGCCATCCGCAGAAGCACCCTTAGTGATAATGAGGTTTGTACAGGAAAAGCTTTCATTTATAACAAACAAAAAAAGGAACAGACTAATTACAAAGTGTTTCATAGTTCATTATTTCAATTCAAGAAGATTGACAAAGATAGAATAAAAATAGTTGTACTTTTGCACCATAACAGTTCAATTTATAAGAGATGAAAACAGTTAAAAAAGTATTACTGGTAATCGTAATTGTCGGGCTTGGCATTATAGCTTTTCTTTATTTCGGCAAATACAGCGAAGGTACCCGGGCAGGAATAATTATGAAAGTCAGTAAGAAAGGTGCTATTTTTAAAACCTGGGAAGGTCAGATGAATCTGGAGACATTTGGGGCAATAAGTAAAACCAGTAATTTGGTTAATGAAACTTTCACTTTTTCAATTGAAAAAGGAAATACCAGTCTTATTGAAAGTTTAAATGATGCAGCACTATCAGGAGAACGTGTTAACCTAAAATATTATGAGCGATACATGAAAGTTCCCTGGCGGGGAGATACAAAATTCTTTGCTACAGATGTTGATTTCGGGTCCGCCAAACAAAGCAAAGATGATAAAAGCAGTAAATTCCCCCGGCATTAGTAAACAAAACAAAAGCTCCATTCTTTCGAGTGGAGCTTTTTATATTTTCGCTTAATACCTTTTTGACTATTCGGGAATTTTAAAATGGTCTCCCGTTTCATCAACAATTCTTTTGTACCAGGCTTCACCATAGCCGGGTTGTTGTAATCCAGGTGTATAATATTTATACCCTTCGGGGACTTCTCTTTTCTCTTTTATATTTCCATCCATATATTTTGCAAACAGATAACCATAAAAATTTGTCCAGTGGTTAAGAGTTTCATTTCCTGTATTATCTGAGAAGTCAGTTAAGTATGCAACAGCAGCACTTTTGTCTGATTTATATTTGGCAAGAGCTTCTTCGTCTGTCTTTGTTATCTCTTCGAGGAAACGACTTTCGAGTTTTGTCTGCTCCGATCTTATTTCAGGATGGATATAGCTATATCTTGTGTAAGCAAAGTTAGAAACCATATTGAATACCCAGAAAGCGGCATCCATTGTAAAATTCATCATATTTCCGTTACCAACTGCATAAGCTTTGGGAATCTTTGTTATTGAAGAATACATTGGAACAAAAACGGTACTTGCAGCATCGTCAACACCAAACCAGAATATTCCTCCAATCTCACGTGGTAGCCAGCTACGACTTTGAGTTACAAACACAAAACCTGTTTGTTGGGTTGCGGTAGCCCTTTCGTTGCAATATGTTGCCCCGTCAACTTTCCAGGTTAGCGGACGCCAGCGGTAGGGGTTGCCAAATGGTCCGGCTCCCATATCTTTTGTCATATCCAGAGGAGTTCCCTCAAGGTGGTCGCGCATATAGTCCATTACATCCTCAACAGCAATTTTGCGGTCAGGCTTAATCCAAAGAGGCATTCTGTTTTCATTGTTATGTCCTGAAGCATGATCATAATACTTATCCATTCCAGCTTTAACACTACGGAAAAATGACCATACACGAACTTCACAAAAACGAGCTGCGCCGAAGTCAACAGGAGCATAGGTATCGGAAAAACTAAAATCTTTATCTTCTCCATCAAAAAAGTTCATTTCCCTTGCAAACGAAATTACATCATCTGAATAATAACACTCAACTGAAGATTCAGAAAGTTTATCTCTTTGAGAAAAAGTAATTGATTTATTGCCATCTGCAAGTGGAAAAGTCCGAATTCTTGCCTGGTTGGCATGAGCAGATACATATCCGTCAGGAATACGAAGGGCTACCCAAACAGCACCTTTTTTCCCTTCACCTTTTCCTACCATTTCAAAAATCCAGACTTCGTTTGGATCTGAGACTGAAAAGGACTCCCCATGGCTATAATACCCATATTCGTCCATAAGTTCTGTCATCACTTTTAATGCTTCTCTCGCTGTTTTTGAACGCTGAAGAGCAATATATATTAAACTACCGTAATCAATTATAGCATCAGGTTGACTTTGAAGTTCACTACGCCCGCCATAGGTTGTTTCACCAATTGCAACCTGGTATTCGTTCATATTACCAACAACATTGTAGGTCTCTTCCGCCTGTTTTATCTGTCCGAGAAACTTTCCTGTATCCCATTCATAAACATCCAGCATTGTGCCTTTGGGATATTTTGCTGCTGCCCAATGATAAAGCTCGCCATAGAGAACATGCGAGTCAGCAGCATAACTTATAAATGTCGATCCGTCAACGGAAGCGCCCTTGGTTACAAGGAAATTTGTACAGGAATATGAAGGTAAATTAATACCTAAGGAGATCATTAAAACAATTAAAAAACTTAGCTTTCTCATAATATCATATTTAATTTGTTAATTTTAAAAGGGACAAAAATAGAATAAAAACCATTATCTTAGCACCATCAATGGGAATATTTAATAGAATTAATATGAAAGCCATTCAATTATTCATTTCATTTATTTTTTTCAGTACCTATCTGTTTGGACAAAAACCTACTGTGAAGGATTCTGTCGGACAATTTCCAAAACAGGGCATAATTAATCTAAATATCGGTAAAAAATCGACGGAAAACAGCATTTCG
>JAUVIX010000185.1 GCA_030592565.1 Chlorobiota bacterium | reverse complement strand
TGCCGGAGGTACCGTTGAAGTAACGGAGGTGAACCTTTCTGATTCTGTAGTTTCAGGCACTTTTAGTTTTAGTCTTTATAATGTTTTGGGCAATGACTCGATCATTGTTACTGAGGGAACATTCAGTAAAGTTAAGGTCAACTCCGGTGGTGGAGTGAAGTAACAGTCCTAATAACTTGATGTAGGCTGATATAAGCACCATATCCATTTTGCCATCCAGTGAAATTTAGAAAACTATCTGATAAAAAAATTGCGTATATGTACTCATAATTTTACTTTTTGTTGAATCCTTTTGGGATTCAGGTTTTTTGCATCTTGATCCCTGCATTCCATACAGGGCTATTTACGTTCAATCCGCTCTGCGGATTGAAACTGCGTTTTAGTTTCTTAAACCACATTCACCTCCATCTCAAGCTCAACACCGAATTTCACAAAAACAGATTCCTGAATTTCTTTTGCAAGAATTAAAATCTCATTTCCGGTTGCATTTCCATGATTCACAAGCACCAAAGCCTGATCAGTATGGACTCCTGCATCCCCAACCATTTTACCTTTCCAGCCACACTTGTCTATCAGCCAGCCGGCAGCAAGTTTACAATTGCCATCTCTCTGTTGATATGAAACGATTTCAGGATACTCTTCTTTGAGCTTTGAAAGTTTAGTGGACGAAACTACAGGGTTTTTAAAAAAACTCCCAGCATTACCAAGTTCCACAGGATCAGGCAATTTTGACCTCCTGATGTTTATTATAGCATTTCTGACGTCATTAACAGTTCTTTTCCTATCATTAATTCCGGCAAGTTCATTTTCAATTGCTCCATATCCGGTTTTAAGTAGCGGTTTTTTATCCAGCCTTATAGTAACGGATGTAATGATTACCTCTCCTTTCAACTTCTTTTTAAAGATACTGCTTCTGTATCCAAACTCACATTCATTTTTTGAGAATACTTTCACTTCTCCCGATTTCCAGAACCAGGCTTCAAGTTCAAAAAAACTGTCTTTTAGCTCCACACCATAGGCACCTATATTTTGGATAGGTACTGCCCCAACACTACCAGGAATCAGGGAAAGATTTTCAACACCTCCCCAATCATTACCAACACAAAAACTTACAAAGTCATCCCACACTTCACCTCCCATAACCTTCACATAAACAAGGTCATCAGTTTCGTCAATCACAGATATTCCTTTAAGATTATTTCTAATGATCAACCCAGGAAAATCGTCTCTGAACAACACATTGCTTCCGCCTCCCAAAACCATAAGAGAAACAGCTTTTTTATCTGCAAATTTACCTGCCTGCTTTATTTCGTCCAGAGAAGCAACCACAGTAAAGTATTTTGCATCTACTTTTAGTCCGAATGTGTTTAAGGACTTGAGCGAATAGTTTTCCATGATTTTCATAGTCGCAAAGATAAAGGAATCTGATAGATTAGCGTTTATTGATTTAAGAATATGATATATTGAAAAGGCTTATTGGCAGCTTTTACTATTTTCGCAGTTTTATTTGAAGAAAGAGTTTGAAAAAGGCAATCGTATCGGTAATAAATGATCTGGTAACAGACCAAAGAGTGAACAAAACCTGTAACACCTTGCAAAAACTAGGTTTTGAGGTTACTCTTGTGGGAAGAAGAAAAAGAGACAGTATGCCACTTGATAAAAGAAATTATAAAATGCACAGGATGAAACTGCTTTTTGAGAAAGGCCCTCTTTTTTATGCAGAATACAACATCAGGCTTTTTCTGTATCTTCTTTTTCATAAAGCAGATTTGCTTATCTCAAACGACCTGGATACTTTGTGGCCCAATTATCTTATTCATAAATTAAAAGGTATTCCTGTGGTTTATGATACTCACGAATATTTCACTGAGACACCGGAAGTGATTAACCGGAAGTTTGTTAAAAATGTATGGCAATCTATTGAAAAGCAGATATTCCCAAAACTAAAGGATGTGTTTACTGTTAGTGGGTCAATTGCTTCAGCTTATAATGAGAAATATGGTGTGGAGGTGAAAGTTGTTAGAAACATTCCACCAAAACTCAACATTACAAAGCTAAAATCAAGGGAAGAACTCGGGCTACCGTCAGATAAAAAAATAATAATCCTGCAAGGCTCAGGAATTAATATTCAGCGGGGCTCGGAGGAACTTGTAAAGGCAATGAAGTATATTGATGATGTTCTTCTGCTTATCATTGGTGGCGGTGATGTTATTGAAAATCTAAAAAAGATGGCGTCTGCTACTGAGTTAAAGGATAAAATAATGTTTAAGCCCAGATTGCCTTTTGAAGAGCTATATCAATACACAACAAACTCCGACCTTGGCCTGACGCTCGATAAAGACACAAACATCAATTACCGTTTCAGCCTGCCAAACAAACTGTTTGATTATATTCATGCAGGAATACCTGTTCTGGCATCTCCCCTGACGGAAATAAAAAAGATAATTGAAAAATATGAAATTGGTGACACAATTAAAAACCATGACCCTAAACATATCGCACAAAAAATAGATGAAATGCTTTCTGATGAAAAACAGATTATTGTTTGGAAAGAAAATCTTAGGTTTGCAGCGCGGGAGCTAAACTGGGAAAATGAAGAAAAAATATTGATTGACGTTTATAAAAAATATGCCTGACAAACATCTACATATAGTCTCATTTGACATTCCATATCCTGCTAACTACGGAGGTGTTATTGATGTTTTCTATAAACTGAAAGCTCTTTATGCAAATGGAGTTAAAATTACTTTGCACTGTTATGAATATCCCGGACGCAACAGAACCGAAGAACTGAACAAATATTGCGAGAAGGTTTATTATTATCCAAGGTTGGTCGGACTTGGCTCAGCTATCTCTATAAAGCCTTATATTGTCACATCGCGTCGCTCGGAAGAGCTAATGCTGAATCTATTGAAAGATGATGCGCCCATCCTGTTTGAAGGATTGCACAGTTGCTATCACATTGATGACAAAAGGATAAAAAAGCGGATGAAGATTTATCGTGAAAGTAATATTGAGCATCGTTATTATTATAATCTGTTTAAGGTGGATAAAAAAGTAGTTAAAAAGCTTTACTTTTTTGTCGAAAGCCTGAAGCTTCGTCTGTATCAAAAAATCCTAAAGCATTCTGATTTGATGCTGGTAGTGTCGAGGGAGGATACAGATTATCTTAAAGGACATTTTCCGGATAAAAAGGTCAATTATCTTCCAAGTTTTCACGCCAATGATAAAGTTGAATCCCTAATTGGTTCAGGTGATTATGCTCTTTACAATGGAAATATTGAAGTCCCGGAAAATGCGCACGCCGTTCAATGGCTTATCAACGAAGTTTTTGCAGCGACAGACATAAAGCTGAAAGTTGCTGGGATGAATCCACCTGAATACATTAGGAAATTTGCTTCAGAATATCCAAATGTTGAAATAATTGCAAATCCGGATGATAAAGAGATGTTTGACCTGATTAAAAATGCCCATGTAAATATTCTTGTTACTTTTCAAGCTACCGGACTAAAATTGAAACTCTTAAACACCTTGTTCCAGGGCAGGTTTTGTCTTGTGAACGACAAAATGCTCAACGGTACGGGTTTGGAAGAGCTATGTGAAATAGGTAACACACCGGAAGAACTCCGAAAAAAACTACCTGAATTATTTACTATGGAATTTGATGAAAATCAAATCAGCCTCCGTAACAATATCCTTAACCTCAATTTTTCTAATAGCAAGAACGCAGAAAAGCTAATTGAATTGGTTTACTAATACAAATATATTTTGGGGATTATTGCATATATTATTATAAATCATCCAGAAACCAAAAATCACCATCAAATTTAAATGCAACAACTCCTTTATCCCTCTGAAGGTAATACAATAATTCATCAGATTCAACATAATAGATACCGAACAATTTTACATTATTCACAATTAATGAATCTGCAAAATCAATATTAGGTTCATCATAACCAAGCTCCCGATAATCTTCTAAAGGCATCTTTATATGGACGTTAGATGTTTCACCTGTGGTGTTACTTTCAATAGTTATATCAAGAATATCATATTGAAGAAGATTAGTTTTATCAACAAATATATTATAAGAAATATCAAAGAAATCTGAAGAGTAGTATTTAATATAAGTTTCGAAGTCAGCATCGTATTGGATAGTACGTCCCCAACCTCCATCATCTCTGTCCCAGGTATCCCTGAAATAATAATTATCAGTAAAAGAAAGAGTCATTAAATTAATAACCGAATCACTATTATTATATTGGTAATTACTATCAGCCGGTAATAAAAATATCAACTCATCACTTAACGAAAATCTATCATTATATCTTACTTTTGTACAACCTAAAAGTAACACAAGAAGAAGAAAAGTCATTATATGGTATGTTCTTATTCTCATTTTACAATCAGCTTCTCAGCATACCTCTTATCTCCCACCCTGACAACAACAAAATACAATCCTTTTTTCATATCGAACTGTGCTATGCCAAAGGTAAGCTTAGTATTTCCACCTCTCTGCATTCCATTAAAAAGGTCTGCCACTTTAATACCTTCAGTATTGTATAGTGAAACCGAAACATTTTGATTATCTTCAATATCAAGATCAATTGAGAATTGCTCTGTTACAGGATTAGGATACACTCTGAATCCGCTTTTTGCAATTCGATTTTCGTCAACTCCAATAAACAGGTACCGCACAGAATCAATATATGTAATTGAAGGTGGTGTTATACCATCATCAATTACAGTACAAAGCGGCACTCCAAACCCGTTGCCAAGCCATTTATATTCAGTGAAGACCCTGTGAATAGGAAACCCGATTCCAAGAGAATCAATATAGATGCTGTCATGTTGAATTACATCAGATTTAACCCTGATGGTCTCAAAAGTTCCGTATGGAGTAGTTAGTGTTCCCCATCCGTCGATATAATTCACTCTCTTTTTCCATCTGCTGGAATAGCCCAATGCAGGTATGCTCATCTCATAACTTGATATTGATGAATCAACACTTCCGACATCCAACGGGAATCTGTAAATAATATCAGGTGAATCAAATTTATTGGGAATAGGCACTCCATTAATAGTAATCCCAACTCCTACATCACGATAATCGGAGCTCGAATTTTTATAAAACTCATAAGAATCTGTAATTGTGAATCCCGGAATAAAATCATAGCCATTTATTTTTTGGGCAAGGTTTGCCGATGTTAAAAATACAAGTTGGTAAATCCATGGAGTCTCCGATACACTTACAAAAGTGTCAACAGTCTGACTGAATGGAACCAGCATCGAAAAATCCCAGGTAAAGTCATTGCCGGTTTCCTCATAATTGAGCAGGGCAGCGTTTGCACCTCTACTAAGCCTGATCGTATCGCCTTCCTGAGGCATATCATCCTGGTTAATTGTTATTTGTGAAAAGATAAATGCGGGAAATAATAAAATGGCTATAAGTAAATTTGTATTTTTCATGATCTGATTTTTTATGCAAATTTAGGAATTAATAGCTAACTGGCAATTTTTTTTAAAATGTTGTTCCGGTTATAATACTTTATGGACGGTCATTAAGTTGTTTATGTCAGGTTGAGCGAAGCCGAAATCTGCTTTTTGACACACCCCTTGCCATCTCACATAGCCATCCCACTCCCCTCTCGGCTTTCCCACTTGCCAGTGCACAGAGGGGACTAATTCGAGCAAACACCCTGTTATCCCAAGCCTTAGCATTTGGCATTGTGTGGTGGGGTGAAGAATCCGTTAATTTTAGTAGGGTCAATTTCGTCAATGTGTCTATGTCCTTTTTTATCTTCTTTTATTTTTTTATAATAGTCTAATGATTCAAATAAATGCCCGTATTTCTCAGTAAGATCATTTTCAGCATACTGTGTTAATCCTGGAGCAAGACGATATCCACTTGGTTCATTTCTAAAATCAATCCAATCATAAAGTAATGACAATTGAAACCCTTTTCCTTTTTCCCATAATTCAACTTCTAAACTTGATTCATAAAAGTCAAGCTCAGCACGCATATCAATGGATTCATTATTGTCGAAATAATCTCTAATTACAGGTTTTCCAGTTTTACCTGAGATGAAAGATACCTTTAATGAATTTTTGTCATTTGGTTTTATCTCAAGAATATTCCCTGATTTATTTTTCCAAGTACCGATGAATCTTTCCATAGTACTCAATTTATTTCAAAATTTTCCATTGGTTTAGTCTTTTTCAAAATTACCGAGTAGATTAGAGCCTGATAGCCAAATCTAACATTTCATCCACAAAGATAGTAAAATTAAAATAGACTATCAGTGCTCCCTTCATCAAACCCCCGAAAGCTTTCGGGGTGAACATTTCGCTCATACGGCTTACTCAGCTTCGTGGCACACCAACGGTGGCAATAGTACTTTATTTAGCCTATCGAAATATTTAAATGTTTGCCAAGTCCAAGTTCAATTAATCTATGATACGTTGATACTTGAATATCACTAAGTCCGCGTTCAATTCTTGAAATATAGCTTTTCTTAGTTCCTGTTTTTTCAGCAAGTTGTTCCTGTGTCAAATTTGCATCTTGTCTTGCTTCTTTAAGCATAACACCTAGTCTGAAAGCAAGTGAGTTTGCGTCAAATTTATCTCTGCTTTCAGTTCCCTTTTCTCCGTATTTTTCGATAAGTAAATCTTCGAAGTTCGTTAAGTTTTTCATGTCAATTTTATTTTTAGTTTAGATATTGTTTTTTTAGTTTTTCAGCAAGTTGAATTTCTTTCCGAGGTGTTTTTCTTGTTTTCTTAATGAAACAATTTGTTAGCACTACTAAATTCCCTTTGTCTAAGAAACACAAAATCCGGATACTTTTAAAAGTTGTTATAATCCTAACTTCATAAATCCCATCTGTGTTTTCAAGATATTTAAAGAATCTTTTAGGTACTTGTTTTTCAAAACGAACCATATCCAAAACATATTCTATTTTTAATTGGATTTTTTTGTCTTGAGATTTATAAAAATCAACAAAATTTTGTTTGTATGCAGTTATTTTTCTTATCACGCAACAAAAGTAAACTAATTAGTTAACAATATACGATTTTCAAGGCTTTTTTATTTTTAGACGGTCATTATGTATTTATGTCAGGTTGAGCGAAGACGAAACCTGCTTTTTGACACACCCCTAGCCACCTAATGTAGCCATCACACTCCCATCTCGGCTATCACACTTGCCAGTGCACAGAGGTGAATAGTTCGAGCAAACACCCGTCATTGCGAATCTTAGCAATTGGCCTTGTATGAAAGGGGTGAGCCTGCCCTACTTCATCATTCAGGCGGGGAATCCGTTTGCTGTTTGGACTGCCGCAAACCTTTCGGTGTCGAAGCAGGGCTATGCGCAGGAGACAAATTCCATCAGATTATCTTTTAATTC
>JAUVIX010000312.1 GCA_030592565.1 Chlorobiota bacterium | reverse complement strand
TAAGCCCACAGGCGATCAGCCTGAAGCAATAAGACAGCTTGTTGAGGGTCTTAACAGAGGTGATGAAAGTCAGGTGTTGCTTGGAGTTACAGGCTCTGGAAAGACCTTTACAATAGCGAATGTTATTCAGGATATCCAGCGCCCTACATTAATACTATCTCATAATAAAACTCTCGCAGCACAACTTTACGGTGAATTTAAACAATTTTTTCCAAACAACAGGGTTGAATATTTTGTTTCATACTATGATTATTACCAGCCTGAGGCTTTCCTTCCAACTACAAACACATACATTGAAAAGGACCTGTCTATTAATGATGAGATTGAAAAATTACGCCTAAGTGCTACCTCTGCCCTGTTATCAGGACGGCGCGATGTAATTGTTGTCTCATCTGTTTCCTGTATTTATGGAATTGGCAACCCTGACGATTTTACAAATAATGTTATAACTATTAAAGCAGGTGATGTTATTTCAAGAAATAAGTTTTTACAAATGCTTGTGAATAGTCTTTATTCCAGAAATGAGGTTGAGTTTACACACGGAAATTTCAGGGTTAAAGGTGATACTGTAGATATTTTTCCGGCTTATGCCGATGTTGGTTACAGAGTGATTTTCTGGGGTGACGAAATAGAGACAATAGAGTCGTTTGACCCCATTAATGGTCATAATATTGAATCGTTTGACAGCCTGAACATCTACCCGGCAAATATTTTTATTACTTCTAACGAAAAAATGAAAAGTTCGCTTAATGATATTCAGCAGGATATGTTCAAGCAAGTTCAATATATGAAAGAAACCGATAAGCATTTTGAAGCTAAAAGGCTTGAAGACAGGGTTTCGTATGATATTGAGATGATGCGTGAACTAGGCTATTGCTCTGGAATTGAGAATTATTCAAGATATTTTGACAGGCGTAAACCAGGTACTCGCCCTTTTTGTCTGATTGACTATTTTCCTGATGATTTTCTTATTGTTATTGACGAAAGTCACGTTACAATTCCACAAATCAGAGCGATGTATGGAGGTGACAGGTCACGGAAGCAAACACTTGTGGAGTATGGTTTCAGACTTCCTGCTGCTCTCGACAACAGACCGCTTAAATTTCCTGAGTTTGAGGATTTGATCAATCAGATTGTTTTCGTTAGTGCAACCCCAAGTGACTATGAACTTCAGAAAGCGGAAGGTGTCGTTGTTGAGCAATTGATTCGCCCGACAGGCCTCCTTGACCCCATCATCGAAGTACGCCCAAGTCTTAACCAGATTGATGATCTTCTGGATGAAATTGATAAACGCATAAAGCTGAATGAAAGAGTTCTGGTAACGACATTAACAAAACGAATGGCAGAGGAACTGACAAAATATCTGCTCGACCTTGAAATTAAAACCCGATATATCCACTCTGAGGTTGCTACTCTTGACAGAGTTGAAATAATGCGCGGGCTGAGGCTTGGAGAGTTTGATGTACTCGTAGGCGTTAACCTTTTGCGCGAAGGCCTTGACCTGCCTGAGGTTTCGCTTGTTGCAATACTTGATGCTGATAAAGAGGGGTTCTTAAGGTCTGAAAAATCGCTAACACAAACAGCAGGCCGTGCTGCCAGAAACCTGAATGCCAGAGTTCTATTCTATGCTGATAAAATGACCAATTCAATGCAAAAGACTATAACAGAAACAGACCGGCGGCGTGAAAAGCAGTTGAAATACAATGAAGAACATAATATTACACCAACTCAGATCGTAAAATCAACCGATTCAATACTGGGCCAGACTGCTGTTGCAAAACCTAAAACTGCAGACCCGTATGCCTATGTTGAGAAAGAAGGCATTGATATAGCAGCCGATCCACTTATAAAATATATGAACAAAGAGCAGATGCAAAAGGCAATATCCAAGCTGGAGCGACAAATGCAGGCAGCAGTCAAAGAGCTTGATTTTATTGAAGCAGCACGTTTCAGAGATGCGATTTTTGAATTAAAAAAGATGCTATAAAAATCCAGCAGGTTTTTAATATTTTACCCATTTTCCTCTTTCAAGGATTTTATTTCCTTGCGAAATTTCATAAAGATAAATACCCGGGGAAAGTTTTGATGTTTCCAATGTTGTTTTTATGTCAAAATCCGTCTCCAAAACAACTCTGTAATTAATATCGAATAATTTTAAATGGAGGTTATCTCCATTAGCAGTAATATGCATTCTATCACTTCCGGGATTTGGATAAAGAAGGATGTCATTGCTGATTTCTATATCAGAGGTTTCTGTGACAGGATTTCCATAATTTTCAGTAATCAAAAGAATATCGCGCGTAATAATTGTGGGATAAGCTTCGTAGTCCCATTTGGTTATTGCAAGTAGAAATCCTCCTTGGGGCATAGCCAGCAAGTCGGAAAAATTGTACTGTTCTCCCCCACCCCAAAATTGATGGTCCAGGATTTCACCCTGAAGATTAGTGGTAAATAAAGATACCCAGGAATCCTCAACCGGATTTAAACTCAAATTTCGTGTGCCTGCATAGTAAATAGTGTCTGTTGTGATAAAATCCAATTTTCCCGGAGTGTCAGTTGAATCAGGAATACCGAAAGTGTACGTTTCCATTACATTTGCATTTTCATTCATAACAGAAAAAGCCATATCCATCTCCCACGGACTTCCCGGAATGGGTGCAGACAGGTATAAACCCGTTTTTATGTAATCAAGATCATTAAACCTTTTGTTTTGTTGTTGAGGGTGGATGCTAATATCTGAAGGAAAAACATATGTAGCTTCATAGTTCAGGTTGCTATCAAACTGAAAAGTGTTAAATCCTATAATAAAATGATATTTTTCAGTTCCCGGAATTTCAAGAATAGTCGGAGAGCCTTCAACCGTCTCCTCTAAAATAACTTTTTTAATTTGATTCAGATTTTCATTAAACTCCCATAAAATATAATTACCCTGAAGTGCTTCAAAACTCGTTGCTCCCACAAAGAGCAGATTCCCGTTTGTGCATAATATTGCATCGGAGATAATTTCTAAAGTGTCAGGCGAACCAAGAATGGAACTGTTAACAAGATTTAAATCTTCATCAAACCATAACAGACACAATTGCTCATCCTGAGTATCTTTTTCCATTGCCTTGCCCCAATAAAGCAATCCTGTATTATCCACTTTCAAAAAACTTTTTACCAGAACATCATAATTGTCAATTTCATCAAGAAACAGGCTGTCGGAAAAATTCAGATCGAAATCTGATTTATATAGCACATTGGAGTAATTTGTAAACTGTTCCTGGTATGTTGAAGCCTGATATCCCCTGTATGATACCAAAAACAAAAAATCGTGATAGAGATATGTCAGACTTTCCATACTCTCATCCTGTGATGTGCTAATCCACTTTTGAGTTGAAGTTTGGGAAAAGCCTGAAAAAAATCCCAACACAAAAAAGGCTATGAGAAAGAAAAGTTTATTATTCATACCAGCTGTGTTTCCTGCAAAATAATTATTATTACCATATAACGGTTATTTGAGCAGAATGTTTAATTATATTGGAAGAGGCCGATGATGATTTGCTAATATTTCCAATCATCATTAATGATAAAACTCCAATTCATAAATATACGGCCACAATTTCCCTGTTATAAACATATTATCGGAAACCGCATCATAAGCAATACCGTTCATTACGTCAACAAATAGTCCCAAATTTCTTATTTCATTAGCAATAGAGGCCAAATCCAAAATCCCGACAACTTTGCCGTTGGATGTATCAATTTTTACTATATGATTTTTTGTCCAGACATTAGCATAAATGTAGCCATCAATAAATTCCAATTCATTCAGGTAATCAACGGCATACCCGTTCTTGCTCACATTTAGTTCTTTTACGGATTTATAATTATTCGCATCAATGTATGTCAATATATTAGTTCCGTCACTCATTATCAAACAACTACCGTCAGTTGTCAATCCCCAACCCTCTTTGCTTTGATAATAAAAATGACCTTTATTAGCAAATGTTTCTGCATCATATATAAAACAGGTCTGACTCCTGTAAGTTAGCTGGAACAACTTATTATTAAGAAAAGTAATACCTTCACCAAAATATTTATTTCTCTCAAGTTTGCCCAATTCGGTTATCTTCCCTGTTGTAAGGTCAACTGTACCAAAAACAGATTTTGTAAATGGAATATTTTCAGGTGATCCTGTACTCTCAAAAAGTTGACCATTATGAAAAACAAAACCCTCGGTAAATGATAGTGTATCGTGTGGGTGGGTTGTGACCACTTTATATACTATTTGCGGTATATATTTTTTGCTTTTTTTACTTCCCTTTTTCTTTTGGTAAGTATT
>JAUVIX010000176.1 GCA_030592565.1 Chlorobiota bacterium | reverse complement strand
TTCTTCCATATTTCAATAATTTTACTATTTTAATAAAATATTTAGTTGTAAAAGTATACACATTTTTTCTAACTAAAAAGTACTTTGGGGCGTGAAACTTTAAAGTGCTGGTTATTAAAACAAAAGCACTATTCCATAGAAGCCAAGGGTATATTTTGGTCATCGAAAAATACCTAAATCCATAAAACAAACCATATTCAAATCCATACATATTTTTTCAAATATTAGATACATTTCAAAAAAAATTAAAAAAAGAAAATTTGTTGAAAGGTGTTTATGAAAACAGCAGCAAAGTTACACTTTTTAGTTAAAACGGAAAAGTATAACGAAGGCAAAAAGTATAATGTGCTGATACACTGTAGGTAAAAGACATTCTATGTGTATAAATGAGTACTAAATGGAGAGTAATAGAAGTTTTTGGCAGCAAAATACTGCCCTCAAATTATCCTAAAAAAAACCTGAGTACAGGTTTTACAAATCTGAAATAAAGTCCAGATCCTATTCAATCCTATCAATCAACAACGAATTAAAAAGCAGTTTAAAGGTACCTTGTGTTGAAGCCCGGAATTGTGGGTTAAAAGCCATAAGGACTAACTGCCCCTTTCCTTTTCTAAGCCACACCATAGCAGTTTTGTTACCAAGCCTTTCACCATTTTCAATATACCCGCTTAAAAGGATATTTTTCTCGGGAAATGTGGCTATCACCCTACGATCCATATCAAACTTCGGAATTGAGGTGGAAAAAACAGGCTTTCCTCTATAAAATATTCCTGTTGATTTATCCATCCCGAAGGTTAGAGGATGGTTTTTCTTCAGATTCACATTCACAAAAGAGCCGGGACAATACAAACCTTTTTTACTTAACTGACCGGAGATATCACGGAAAGGCAACCTGAACTCTTCACTATTATCATCATCAAGTTTAATCTTAAGATTGGCGTTAAACAACTCTGTTGAACGACCCCAGGAGACAATTATACCTCCGTTATCAAGAAAGGTCATAAGGTTTTGCATTCCTTTATCGCCCATTCCCTTGCTGTATTCGGGCGGATAGCTGCTGATATAATAGGTACTTCCCGACTTATATTTACCACTCTTCAATATATCTTTTGAAGTGCTTGGGAATACAACTACATCAAAGTCCTGAGTAAAATTTGTATTTTCAAAATCCTGAGGATGAACAATTGTATAAGGAATTCCATATTGATCAAAAACAAATCTGGTCCATCCTGCATCCATATCATGAAAATAGGTTTCAACAAGAGCTATCTTTGGCTTTTTCAAAGTTTCAAGTTCAAAGTCAGGTTTTTGTGCGGTTGCATCAGGAGAAACAAGGAGAGAATCGAAAAACTTGTCATACTGATAAATCAGAAAGCTTCCCTTATCATAGGTTTTGTCCCTTACCTTAAACTCCACTTTTGCCCTGTCAACCTTCCAGCCTTTTGCCAAAGCATAAAAAGCTGCTTTATAACTTTCGTTATTCCCGGCTGGAAAAATAAAAGCCTCATATTCAAGCATTGGAGGATGCTTAATAGCGTATTCACCTTCAATTTTTGTTAAAGAGGCTTCAAGCTCTTCTGATTTCGTATTAATTTCTACAGATTTCACACCTCTGTGTAGCGGCAATGACCAACTTGTAATATCATAAGGTTTTATAATATCACCATCAGGAGTATAGTGTCGCACAGGAAATTCCTGAACTTCCATAACCTCTTTGATAAATGGCCTGAAAGATTGTGATAGAGGGACAACAACATCACCGGCAGAATAAGGATAACCATCAATTGAAACCTCTTGTGACAGTTTATAGACCTCTACTCCCTGTTCTTTTAAAAGATTAACAATCCCGGCCATTTCACTTTGATCCTGTTGCTGCAAAGGCATAATGAAATAAAAGGGAGCTTCTGTTTCCCCTTTTTGAACTTCCTTTTTACAAAGGTCGTTTCTAAAGGTCAGTATTTCAGATCTATGCTTTGAGGCTGTTTTTATTAATGAGAAAGTTGAAGAAAGTTCATAATCAATAATATCCCCCAATCTCCACCAACCGCCCTTCCACGGATCAGGCATATTTATACTTTTCTTATACTCGGATAATCCCTTTCCATAGACACCAAGTTCATTTGGTTCGATATACACAGGTTTTGCTAATTGCACACTTGCACATTCGGTCAACATTCCTATCACATTCTTCCACAGACAGGTTTCAGTTGAACCAGGCCAGTAATCATCAAAAAGATAATGCTGTGCAACGCCTGCCAAACTATCTTTTGTCATATCAGTTATAAGATTCGCACCAAAAACACCAATCCAATTCCAAACGCCTGCATCAATATTTTCAGCAATAGGATCATGCGGTGGAGGAACAAAATATCTTATCCCTCGGGAGCCCATCTGGTGCTTTTCGACCATCACCTGCGGAAACCATTCAAGGTTATAGACTGATGCTATGGCTTTTGTATCTTTTTGACTTAGTGTAATAAAATCACGGTTATTGTCGTGCCCAACATATTTATGATATACACCAGGCATTGAACATCCGTCATATTTTGTATCCTTGTACTTATAATAATGCTCCACTATCATATTCATCCCATCAGGGTTATGGCAGGCAACCATCATATACACAACATCATTTAAAGAGCCGAGAAGAGTAGTGTCTGATGTTGTTGCCAGTTCGTATGCAATAAGAGGGGCAGCCTGGGAAGGACCTACTTCGTTGGAATGCATTGAAAGGGTGGCATAAACAAATACCTTTCCCTCATCAATCATTTTAATTCTTTCACCTTCCGGAATACCGTGATCAAGAGCAAGACTTTTGTTAATCTGTTTCAGTTTCTCAATATTATTAATATTTTCTTCTGATGATATAAGACAAATATACATCGGTTTCCCAAGAGGAGACTCTCCAATCTGCACCATTTTTATTTTTTCTGAAGACTGATCCAGCTTTTCAAGATAACCAATCAATTTCTCATAAGTAAACAATTCTCTGTCAGTTCCAGGCTTAAAACCAAAATAATCGGTTGGCAGAGGTACAGAGCCGCTTTGAGCAATAAGTAAAAATGGAAAGAGAATGACAAGAATAAACAGATGTCTTTTAATCATTTCGAAGTTCATAATGATTTTTTTTATTAATAAGAGACTATTTGGAATTCACAAAACAGATACCACCCTTATCTGGCGATAATTATTTTTTTAACAAAAACATTGCTGCCTGCATAGATTTTTAAAATATAAATACCTGTACTTAAGCCATTAGCATTTATCTTTTCTCGCAAGGACTGTATGTTTTTTCTTTCAATTTGCTGAAGTATGTTTCCAGTCAGATCGCATATAACCATAGAGATATCAGCAGATTGAGATAGTTGCAAAGAAACAGTAAATTCTCCATTATTCGGGTTTGGAGAAATATTAACTATTTCGAAAATACTATTTACCCGAATACTTGTAACTGTATCTGTAACTTCAAATGCATCTTCAAGTTTTAAATGACCATCAGGAACATTTTCAGTATTTACATCATAAAATCCCGTTGGGAAGTATTCCGGGAAAAAGAAATCAGCGCTGATTAATTCATCCGAAACAATTGTTGGAGTTCCGGTTGGAAAAACAGCATAACCACCCTGATCAATCCAGACAATAGTTCCTGACCCTTGCGAAAAGTGAGTATATTGACCACTAATTTCAACATTAAGACTTTCACCTGCCTGTACTGATGAAGGCTCAACAGAAACCAAATGGGGAGGATAGGGATCGGGATAAAGATAAAATCCGTTATTCAGTGTAAGCTCACCATCAAGTGCATTAACTGTTTTTACATCATAATAACCGGTATTGTTGTAATCGTCAAATGAAAACTCAGCCTGAACAACATCATTGCTAACAGCATTAACCCAGTTCGGATAGATGGTAGAAGAGCCCTGCTTAAACCTTACAATCGTTCCTGTACCCTGGGCAAAATGCGTATTTTCACCACTTATTGAAACTGTAAGAGTTTCAGGTATTGCCCCGCTATCAGGAGATATGGAAGTCAGATAAGGAGGATCAGGGTCAGGATACAAAGTAAATATGGAATATAGATATAATGTGCCATCCAATTGATTGTGGATTTTGAAATTATACATTCCGGATGGAGCATCACTTGGTAAAGAAAACTGAATCTGAATTATATTATCGGAAACTACAGTATATGAACTTCCATAAATATAGAACCAATTATTACTATACAAAGAGGCATAATTAATAATCTGTGAGAAATGAGTATATATACCGGTTATAGTAATTGTTACTAATTCGCCGGCATTTCCAAAATCGGGGATAATAGATATAAGATAAGGAGGATTGAGGTTTTGGTTCAGATAAAACCCATTTTCTAAAATTAAATGACCATCAGTTTGGTTCATAGTATTGACATCATAATAGCCCGGAGTTTTATAATAGCTAAACATAAACTCACTACTTATTAATGTGTTGCTATTAGCGGTTGTTTCAATTGGGTAAATTGTACTTGAACCCTGAGTAAACCAGACATCTGTACCTGTACCCATTGCAAAATGAGTACCCTCGCCTGATATTTGAACAGTCAAGATTTCAGGAATTGTCGCGTTGTTGGGATTTACTCCTGCTATACTGCCATTGGATTTACTTTCGGTTGAATTATCTAATTCCGAAACTTCTATAGAAGGCAATTCCTGACTATAGCAACTTAATGAAAATAGAAACAGAACCGGAAATAGTATTTTTAGCTTCATTGATCCAAATTGTTTAATGGTTAACAAAAATACAAATAATTATTGTTCTGACAAATTATATTTTAGCTTCAATCGTTCTGCTTCTTGCGATGTTATTGTGCTGTCAACAGACTCCATTAAAAAAATGGATTCAAGCAATAATTGTCTTTCAATATCAATACTTTCCTTAATTGACTGAAGATAAACCTTTTTCATCCATTTATTATCGTTTCTGATTCTTATTATTGAGTTTCTTAACTGCCTATCATCAATTTCATTACTAAACTCATTAATTTTTTTCCATAATACTGCTGTCAGGAATTTTTCATATCTGGCATCCTGTGTTGTATCAGCGATCCCATAAATCATCAAATAGGCAGAATCCGTTTTATTTTCATTATAATAAACAGCTGTAAGATTCAGTAATGACTCTTCAAAATGAGGAGATAATTCAATTGCTTTTAAAAAATACATTTTTGCCTTTCCATGTTCTTTTTTCAATTCACAGGTTGTTCCCAGATTATTCAGAACATGCAGATGATTAGGGTTCACCTTATAAGCATTATTAAAACAGTAATATGCAGAATCAATATTGTTAAGTCTGAAATATGCCTCACCCTCATACCAGCATAATGGAGTGGAATAATCGTCAACTGTGGTATATGGTGTGATTGCTTTTTCTATTTCAACTATTACATTCAACCATTTCTGCTCTGCCCGAAAATCCAATGCATTACGTATATGCTTACCGGATGCAACCCTGCTTTGTGAAATATATGTACCAAATAGCAACAATACAATTACAGGTATTAATAGCCAGGTTACTTTTATTGATTTTCTTTGGTCAGAAGCCAGTAAGTTATATTTTACAACTGTAACAGCGAATAGGAGACTAAGAAAAACCTGATGCTCTATTCTCTCTTTTGGGAAGCTAACCAAAGAAATGATTATGTAACCGGAAAAACCAAATAATAACGCCAGGGCAAAATATCTATCTTCAATCTTTCCGGCATTTTTGATTATTTTAAAAAGATAAAAAAAGGAGCTGATAAAAATCAATAAATAAAACATAAACCCAATAATTCCTGTTTCAGCCAAAACCCATAAAAAGTCATTATGAGGACGCTGAAAATAGGTTTCACCGGTTACCGACCTAAGTTCTTCAAGACCGTAAGAAGGTATTACAAACCGCCAGTTACCCTGTCCTATCCCTGTTACAGGATTATCTTTAGCTATTGCTAATGTTTTGCTCCAAAGCTCAACACGTTCAAGTGTGGAGCCGAACTGATAATTGTTTACCCAAAGAAATTGCTTCTCAAAAACTTTAACATTTCCATACTGTGAGTAGACCAGTACACTAATTGAAATAATAACAAATATCATTAATGAAGATAATGATAATGCCCTGATAGCCCTCCTGTTTAACAAAAATGATTTTCTGTAAACCAGTAATACTATAAATGCAACAGACAGAGCAAATACCAATGCAATCCAGACCGAACGCGTCAACAAAACAGTAATTAATATGATTACGAATATCGAACTGACCACAGAAAATATTCGCCAAACAGATCGAAACAGATATATTCCAAAAAGAGTAAAAGGCAGTGTTAAAAGCAACAATTGTGAATAGAGATTTCTATTTGATGATAATGCCCTAATTAAATAGCTGGTTTGATGGTTTAATCCTGATGTTGACGCAATATTTGCAATCTCATAAAATCCATATAATGAAATCAATATTGAAAAAACGATAACAACCCTGGTCGTAACTTCTGACATATTTTTCATGGGTGTCAGAAATATTGTCAGAAGACAAAATGTAATGAAAAATGTAAAAATCTTAAACCACTCAAATACAGCTTCAGAAATATTTAATGCAGAAACTATTGAAATCGCAGCAATAAATAAATATCCCAAATAAAATTTAAAAATATTCTTTCTAAAAACGCCTGTATCGTAAAAACCACTACTTCTCAGCAACAGAATTAATAAAATCGCCATGAAAACCGTAAGCGTGATATTTAACACAAACAGCCGGGGATATAACGAAGGATCTAAAACAGAGCCGGAATAGACAAAGGGAACAACCAGAATAACAAGAAATAAAAACAGATAGCTGGGTAAATTAATAATCCTATTCCAGATGTTTTTTCTCATCTCTCTATTTCTCATCCAAATTATTAATAATTGATGTTATACTAAGCCGTCATAGAATTTTGTAAGATAAAATGCATATTTACAGCGATGAAAATACAAAATTTAAAGATAAAGGTTAACCTTTTCTTCTCTACAACCTTTCAAGACCCATCCGCACCAGCTTACTTCTACTTGAGAGGTTTTATCCTTCTGTTAAAACTTCTCATCATACTTTGTCCAGAGAAAATCACCAAGCATCCAGGCTTCTTCAACAACCTTACTTCCCCATTTATTAGTATAATCATTAAGATATGAAACTGTTTCTTCAGGCTTTTTCTTATTATACGCTTCAAGAGCCTGCTTTTCAATTTTCTCCTGATCATCGAACAACTGCTGCTGCATCGGGTCCCAAACTGCTCTAACATCCTTTCGCATATCGCCCCAACGTTGTGCAGTCAGGGTTCCAAGCCTGTTAAAGGCCCACCAGGCCGATTCGGATGTATAACCATTTTGCCTTCCAGGTGTTTTGTAGGGTTGTGGCAGGTCTGTTACACTACAATAAACAGGAATATAAATTGATGAGGCAATATTATCCATTGCCAGCCACTCCACACCACCGATTCCATCAGGCAGCCAGTCGCGGCATTGAATTATAGTACCGTACATAGTGTACCATCGGGCAATT